>JAYVBB010000001.1:0-2827 GCA_043750715.1 Pseudomonadota bacterium
CGATGGGTCAGGTGGAAAAAGGCACGGTTCTGATCGTCGACGACGAATCGGAGATCCGCGAGATCATTGCAATGAACGTTGCGCCCCTCGGGTACCACATCCTCGAAGCCGCAGACGGCGGCCAGGCGATGGAAGTGGTGCAGAAGCACCAGGTCGACGTGATTCTCTCTGACCTGATGATGCCGCGCGTTTCCGGTCTGGCTCTGCTCAACAAGCTGCGGGAAAATGGTTTCATGCAGCCGTTCATCTTCCTCACGGCGTATCCGAGCCAGGACTCGACCCTGCATGCACTGCGCCTCGGCGCCTTCGATTACCTCGAAAAACCATTCGACTCCGAAGAGCTGAAGACGCTGCTGAAGGAAGCGATGCGCGTCGGCCTCGAAATGAAAAAGCTCGGCGTCAACAGGGCTGCGGTCACGGCGCAACCCGTGGCGACGCAGGCGACGAGCGAAATCCAACGTTTGCGGACGCTTCGCTATTCGGACGACGATGTCGCCGACAGGCGCTCCGACGGCGAAAACAAGATCCACGAGATGTTCATCGCCGAGGCGACGCCCCAACTGCTGTTCTGCGAAGCTGCCATCAAAGGACTGCACAACCAGGACGACCGCGCCTTCGAGCTCGGCTACCTCTTCCGCGTCATGCAGGCGATCGGCAACGCCGCGGAGTCGCTTTCCGCTGCCGGGATTGCAGACCTGGCGCGCGCCGCCGAGAGGTTCTACACCTCGCTGCGCGTTCGCCCGCGCGCCGTCAACGACGGCGTGATCGAGCTCGCCAAGCAGACCAACGCCGCCCTGCAGGAGGCCGTCACGGGCCTCGGAAGAGCCGTGCGCGACGCCGAGACGCACAGCGCCGACGTGGTTAAGGCGCTAGCCAAGGCGACGAACGAGCTCGAAGCCGGACGCGCGCTGAAGGCATCGTGACTTTTTCCGCTCTCCTATTGGTCGCGGCCGTCGCCGTACCCAAAGCCGAGTTCGTGCTCGAGCATCTGCAAGAGCTCGAGTCCGACGATTTGGTTTACGACCTGGGACCCGACGGTCCCTACGGCGCCCTGCCGTTCGGCGGCGGCTGGGAGGAAGTGAATCCGCGCGAGGGTGCGACGCTTTCCTGCGATCTCCAGGGCTGTGGATCCTATCTCTTCAAGGACAAGCACTTCCGCGAAACCGTCGGCAAGTACCTGAAGACCGCGCGCAGCAGCAAGATGACGACGAAGCCGCTGCTTCTGCTGCTATCCGAGAAAACGCCCGCGTCGGACTATCGTAGGGTCCTCGGTGTAGCGCATAAATCGGGCGAGCCGGTGTTCATCGTCTACCGCAACGGGGGTTCTGCATTACCACCCATGCCGAAAGTCTCCGCGTCCTGGTCCGCTGACGCGAAGAAACGCCTGACAGACGCAAAAAGTCTCGGCTACCGGGAGGTGTTCCGGCTTTTGGCCGACGAGAAGTTTGCCGCCGCGAAGGGCTGCGATGCCGTAAAGAAGGTGTTCGACGAGGTGCGCATCGTCTACGGCACCGAACGGGCCAAGATTCTGGAAGAGAGGCTGGAAGAAGACGCCGTCGCCAAGGCCTTCGAAGGCTGCGGCCTCACCGCGGGGGAGATCGCGTACCTCTTTCGCCTGCAGATATCCGGACTGGCCGAGAAGACCGTCAAGTTCCTGGGTAAGGAGATCCACCTTAAAAAGGCCAAGGGCCAGGGCCCGGTCTATCTCGGGACCTGGGGCGAACTGGCGCATTGGGTGGCGCTGAAGAAAGAGAACTTCGCTAACGTCGGGTACTAGGACGGCTTGCGGCCGGACAACAGATCCAGCGTCCGCTGCGCCCGCTCGTTGAGTGCGGGAACCTGGGATTGGTGGGACCGCGAGGCCTGCTGCTGACCCGGGCGCGATGAGATCGTCCGCGGAATGACCGGCGACGGCTTCACGCTGACGGGCGGCATGAGGGGTTGCGGAGCCTGCTGCGGGGCAGGGGCTTCCTGGCGGTTGATGCGCGAGGACGAGCCGATGCCGAGCGATTTGATCATGCCCCCGAGACCCTCGTCGGCGAGCAGGAGCAAGCGGGGCTCGGTGCCTTGCGCTTCTTCGAGGGCGTTGAGGAAGGCGAGGCGCTGCTTGTTGTCGATCGCTTTGTCTTCCCAGACGAAGATCGAGGCCGCGGGTGCTTCCGCGCTCTCTTCGAACAGGTGTTCCTTGCCGACCTTGCCGGCCGAGCCGTGAACCAGCGCCAGGGCGCGGATGACGGCGCCTTTCTGGAAGACCTCGTCGAGTGCCTCGTGATGAATCTCGATCGCTTTTAGCTGCAGGTCGTCGAACGACTTCTGCCAGGCGTCCATCAGGGATTTCCGGCGTCCTTTCATCAGGGCTCGCATGGCGAGGTTCGCTTTCACTTCGGTCGCCTGCTCGGTGAGCTGGTCGAACTTCTTCTTCTTGGCGTCGCGGTAGCGCAGCACGTCGCGCGCTTCGGTGAGCAACAGCGTGGGGTTGCCGAGGTCGATCGACTTCTGGCTGCCAGTGACCTTGCGCCACTCGACGATCAGGCGTTCGGCCTTCTGCATGCGGGAGCCGTGCTTGCGGAGCGTCTCGGCGGCCTCCGAGCGGCGGTCGATGAGTGTGGCGAGCCGGCCGTAGTGGGCGACGACGCGGAGGAGCTGCGTCACGTCCATGTCTTCCGGGAGGTGGCTTTCCTTCGCGACCTGGAGCCAATGCTCTCTGAGGCGCCCGTAGTTCTTCACGAGCTCTTCGTGGGCGTCGTCGATCAGCTTCAGGGCGCCGTCGTGGTTGGCGCGCGCCGTCTCGATGCCGCCGCCGATTTCGTTGAGTCGGGTCAGCGCG
>JAYVBB010000002.1:0-9152 GCA_043750715.1 Pseudomonadota bacterium
CTGGTCCTGGGTTGGGCCGGCTCGGTTACCGCCAACCCCAAGACATCCCTCGAAAGTTTCGACTTTCGGAAGGAACCGGCGAAGGCGGACTGGCGTTACTTCCTCAAAGCGCCCGAGATCAGCCGCCAGCGGCTGTGGACTTACCACACGGGTCAGGGGCACCTGCTGAAGGACTGGTCCTGGGGCTGGCGCCTCGGCTGGGTGCGAGCCTGCTCGGACAGCAAAGAAGAGTTCTGCGGCCAGATCATGGGGCTGGCCCTGAAGGATAAAGCGATGGTCGTCCGCGCCGAGGCCGCGACCCGGCTCGGGCGCCGCTATGAAGGGTCGAAGGACCCGAAGATCGCCCAGCTGCTCGCCGACGCCTTCAAGAACAAGGGCAACGTCCGCAACGGCAAGCCGCTGTTCGTGCAAAGCCGCATCCTTTTCGCTTTGCACCAAATCGGCGGGACGGAAGCCCTGGCGACCGGTCAGAACCTCGCCGCGGGCAACGCGGCGACGAGGGACTACTGGCTCCGCATCGCCCGGGCCGAAAACGCCGAGTAGCCGTCGCCGGGTAAATGATACGATGGTGTGATGAAAAATCATCCCTTGTTGTTCCTGAGCCTCGGCTTCGCCGGGCTCCATGCGGAAGCGGCGTCGGCAGGTTACGTCATCACCCAGACGGTCGTCGCGGGAGCCGAGGGAGACAATGCCCCGACGGAATCCGCGCACGTCTGGACGCTCGACGAAGGCAAGTTCGTCCTGAGCATCACCGGCGACGCGGGCACAACGAAGTACGTTTTCAACGGCAAAACGCTGTATGCGTGCGGCGAGCTCGACCCGAAGCAGACCGACGCGCTGAAGAAAAGCCTGACCGCCGAAGGCAAAAAACAGCTCGACTCGTATAAGACCGGAGCCTGCCAAGTCGTGCCGTCGAACTTCATGGCGCGCTTTTTCCTGTCGCCGATGTCGTCGGTGGAGTCGGTCGACGTCACCGACGGGCTCCGCCTGACGATGGGCGTCGAGGGCTACAAGGTCGAGGCCAAAGGTGGGACGAAGAAGCTCCAGCAACGCGAATGCGAAAGCTACCAGCGGAGCTACACGGTGACGCGCTCGGGCGACTCGACCCTGAAGACGACGGCGCCCACCGTCGTGTCCGAGAAGTTCTGCCAGGCGCCGATTTCCTGGCGCAAGAACCTCTGGTCGGAGGTCGCCAAGACCGTGCTCCGGCAGCCCAAGGGCAAGGACCTGATGCAGCAGCTGAAGAAGGACCAGGGCGAGCTCGACGGCTTCACCCTCGAGGCGGAGGGGTCCCAGGGGGCCGACGAGAGCTCCGGGCGGGTCCATTTCAAGCTCAAGACCGTCTCGGTCGTCGAGGCCGAGGTTTCCCCCAAGACTTTCCAGACCCCCGCGGGCTACGCAATTTTCAGCCCTGAGAACCTGGAACTCCTGGCGGCCGCGAACGCCAACGCCTCCAAGTCGCCCGGACCGAAAAAAGAGGAGGCCTCGGTGCTGGAGTTCATGCAGTCGGCCGTCTTCTGCGCCATCGCCGGCAAGCTCGGCTGTATTGGCAATTGACCCAAATCGGACCGCCCCGCAGAGAACTGGGTAAATCAGCGTATTTTCGATCCCGCGCGGCACGTGTAAATTTTTATTTACACCTTCAGCCAAACGACGTGGGGATCCGATGGACCAGTTGAGTTTCGATTCCATGCTGCTGACCGTCAGCAACGACACCGGGAAGGTCACGCTGACTCCGCGTGAGTACCAGATCCTGGGCTTGCTTTACCAAGGCGACCAGCACGCGGCGCGGCGCGCCGATCTCTACAGTCAGGTGTGGAACGGCGTCCGCGTCTGCAACAAAGTGCTCGACGTCCACGTCTCGAAGCTGCGCAAGAAGCTGACGACGATCGGCGTCCAGGTCAACTTCGAAAAGCCCGCGAGCTACAAGCTCGTCTTCCCGCAAGGCCAGAGCCTGGAAGCTCCGGCGCGCGAGATGACCGCTTAACATTCTCGACGCGTTGCATTCTGCTTATCAAGCCAAGGGTTCGCCTTGGCTTTTTCGTTTCCGGTCGGGCTACTCGAGCGCGGTGGGTTCGGCCACCGGAGTCTCCGTCTGGACCGGCTCGGGAGTCGCAACCTGCTGCGTCTGCTGCGGTTGCGTGCTCGCGCCTTGCGAAGGCGTCGGATAGCCGTTGCTCTCGTCGAAGGTCGCGTTCTGCAGGATCATGTCTATGTTGTTCGCCTCTTTGCGCGGCGCATAGTAGGCGTTGCTCGACTGCTCGACCGCATAGTTCGCGTTCTGCATCTCGACGGAGTTGGCGCCGACCTGGGCGCCGTCGCCGGCGACTTGCACCGCGACGCCCGAGCCGGGCAGGAGAGTGTTGGCGGCACCGCCGAGGGCGCCGGTGGCGACCGCGATGGTGGTGTTCGAAGCGTCGAAGCCGCCGCCGCCGCCGGCGTTGACGCCTTCACTGGTCGCGGCGTTCAAGGCGGACTGGGCCGCGCCGACGTAAGGGTTGCCCGGCATCGTTGCGGCTATGGCGTTGGTTCCGATGTCGAGGCCCGCGGCGGCGCCGCCCCCTTTGTCGGAGGCGCGACTCGCGAAGAACTGGGCAGTGTTGCCGGCCGACTGGATGCCGTTTTCGGCAAGCGCGCGCGTCTGGGCGATGGTGGCTTCGGTGTAACCTTTGCCGCCTTGCAGACTGCCTTGAACGGCCTCACCGGCTTTCGCCGCGACGCCAGCCGTCGCGACGGGAAGCACGACGTTGGTTGCGAGTCCCTGCGCCGTGCCGTATTTGTCGGGAAAGGTGTCGGCCGTCTTCACGACCTGGCTGGCGGCGTCGTTGGACGCCGCGATGTCTTTACGGAAGTCCGCTTCGCGTTGCGCGTTCGCGGGCGACGCGACCTCGGCCTTGGCTGCCTTGGACATGGCCTGGATGTCGTACTGGTTCAGGAAGCGCTGATCGGGCTCGCTTCCGTTGGTGGACGTCAGCTCGCGGATCGTGCCGGAAGGGGTTTGCACGTAGGTCTTGTTGACGGATTGGGCGCTGGTGAACCAGCCGGCCGGCGTCGTGGTGTTGGAAGTCGGGCCGACGACTTTGCCCATGACGCCGCCGCCGAGGTCGACCATCGCGCCGCTCGGGTAGCGGTTGGCACCGTTGAAGCGCTGGGCGCCGCCGAGGCCGAAGCTCTTGGGGGCGGGTTCGGCGTCGAAGAAAGAGTCGTAGTCGGCGGATTTTTCGTCCGGGGCGACCGTTTTTGCCGCCGTGAGGCCCAGCGAGGAGCCGCGGACGCCGAAGGCGCGGGGTGAAAGCGAAACGGCGCGACGGGCGGACGTGCTCGGCATCGGGCCGGTCAGGGCGATGTCCTTGACGTCGGTGACGGGCTCGTCGAGCAGGTCTTTGACGGCACGCGGCACGGTGACGTCGACGTCGCTCTTCACGATGTCCATCGAGTTGTCGTCCTGGCGGGCCCATTCGACGGTCGGGCTGCCTTTGGCTTTGATGGAATAGTACTTCTTCAGGTCGGGCGACTAGACCACCGAGCCGTGCTTCATGCGCGGGTCGTTGTACACGCCGTAGACGCGCCAGACTTGGTTGCCGCGCTCGCGGAACTCGAGCACGGTTTCACCGGTGCGGCTTTCGACGATGCTGTTGCCGATTTTGAGAAGGCGCACCGGCTTGCTACCCAGCGTGTCGTGCTGGTTGAGGTAGGAAACGAGGTAGTCTTCCGTCTGGCCGAGCGCGTTGCGCACGCCGACGACGACGTTCATGTTGGTCTGGTTGCCGCCTTCGCTGACCGTCCCCTTCATCGGATCCGTCGCTTTATTGAGACGGAGGTAGATGCTGCCGACGAGGCCGGCGCCGTTCTTGAGCGGCGCGATGTTCGCTCCGAGGAAGAACCCCTGGCCTGACTTCGCCACGCCGCCGACCGGGATGGGGCGTGCTTCGCCTTGTTTGAGGACGAGAATCTGGTCCCCTTCGAAGGTCGGCACGACGTAGACTTCCTGGCCGCCGAACGTCACCATATCGACGCCGAGGATCTTCGCGATCTCGGCTGCCGAGCGCGGCCGGCCGGCCTGGCTCGCGAAGCCGATCGCATTCTCCGGCGTGTACATGCCGGTCTTGACGCGATTGGCGGTGGCAATGTCGCTCAGGGCCGAGTCGCCAGCCTTGGGCTTGCAGGCAAACGCCGTCGAGAGAAAAGCCACGAGTGCCTATTTCGTTTGCATGCGTGACCTCACAGGGGAAAGACGAGATGCTTTCTAATCGGCCAACGTCGCAGTCTTCTTTAGCGGATCCTCAAAAGATCCGTCCCGCGAGGGGGTTACGGCGAACTGTTGGCAGGTGGCAAAGTGTGGCGGGCGTCGAATTGGGGGGGGGGAAGCGGACGCATGGCGACCTCTGAGAGGCTCGAACTCCCAACCGCCGGATTAGAAATCCGGTGCTCTATCCAGTTGAGCTAAGAGGCCAGACGGCATGCGGCCGAAGGCCCATTCTTAGAAAAAACCCCCGGACTTGGCTACTGTTTTCGCCGCACGGGTGATTTAATTCGCGGAGTTAGGCTCGTTTGAGCTTCACGAAGCGGCCGTCGGTGCCCGTCAAGCCCGCCCGGGCATTGGTCCCGGTCTGCTCTTCGAGGAACTCGACGACGCCCATTTGCACGTCGCCGGTCGACGGCACGTCGTCGGCCTTCGAGCCGTCGGCGGACATGAAGCCGTCCATGTCCCACTTCATCGCCGAAGTGCCGGCAGCCATGTCTTTGACCGCCGTGCTCGTCGCGATGTCCGTCGCGGCTTTGTTGAAGTAGAGCTCGTCGGCGAGCATTCCGGTGCCCTTCGGGCCCATCACCAGGGCGAAGCTGGTCTTGCTGTCGTCCATCGCTGCGCCGCGGCCGCCTTCGGAATGCACGACGATGATCATCTTTTTGCCGGCGGCAATGCGCTTGCCGAGGATGTTGAGACCCATGCCGAGCTGGCGCATTGCTTCGACGTAGCTCAAAGCCTTGACGCCGCTGCCGGCGCCGCCGAAGTAACCCTTGTCGAGGTCGTTTCCGTCCAGGTCCGAGGCGTTGAGGAAGAGGGAGAAGTTGCGCACGGGCGTGCCCGGCAGCTCGAGCGAGGCCGCGACGTATTTGCATTGAGCGAGGAACTCGCAGCTGGCGCCGTTTTCCCCGGGGCCGCCTTTCGCCTGCGCATTGCCCGTCGTCGCATCGAGGATTTGAAAAGTGCCTTCGAGGTCGCCGGCCGCATTCAGCGAGCCGAGGCCCTGCTGGAACTGCACGATGCTGTTGACGAGGTCGCGGCGGAGCACCGGATCCTTTTGCACCAGCTTGTCCATGCGGTAGATGACGTTCTGCTCGATCGGGGCACGGTCGGCGTAGCTCTTGCCGACGAACTGGCCGATCTGGCCGACGTAGGCGGCGACGCTCCGGCTGGTGACGATGGCGGTCTCGGTCAGCTGCTCGCCGAGCACGGCGTTGGTCGGGATGGCGCCTTCGGCCTTATCGTAGTTGCCGCCCATCATGAAGCACGAGATCCCGAGCGGGCTCGTGATGATTTTCTTGTCGAGGACGAACTTGGTCAGGTCAGGCAGTCCCGCGCGGAGCTTGCAGCCCTTGAGCGCGTGGTTGTTGCTGTCGATCTGCTTCAACCCGAGGAAGGCCTGGACTGCGACCTTGTCGGCGTCGAGCGGAGCGACGTCGCCGGGGTCGAGGCCGTTGAGGTTGGCGGCGACCGGCGCGGCGCCGTCGCTCGTGCCGTTGTGCAGGATGTTCGCGAACCACTTGTTGAAGCGCAGCTTCTGGTAGCGCGGATTGTCGCTGATGAGGTCGATGCCCTGGGCGACCAGCTTCTGCTTGGCGCCGGTCATGCGCGCCGAAGCGAGCTGGACGTCGGCGGCGGTGGTGACGACGCCCGCGTCGAGCTTCCCGAGGCGGAACACCATTGGGGTGTGGACGTGGTTGCAGACCTTGATCTGGACGAGCACCCAGCTGTCTTTGACTTCAGCCATGGCACGGGCGACGCCGAGGGCCGCGGGTCCACCGCTGAGGGCGTTGCCCATCATCGCGAAGGCGTCGTAGTGGTTGATCAGCGGATTGAGCGGATTGCTGAGCATTCCGTCGATCAGCGAGCCGAAGAGCGGCACGCCGCCCAGCTGCTCCAGGGCAAGGCTGCCCGCGGCACCCTGCACGAAGAGGCGCATGAGTTTGCGGCGGTCGATGGCGGTTTTGCGATTAGTCATGGTGTAAGTCCTTCCTCTATCAACGCGCCGATGCGAAAGCGTATGAACTGAGCAGCGAAGCGATTGCCTTGCGCATCCCCTTGACGCCTTCCTCTTCCGAGCACACGAGGCCGAGCATTTCCGCCGCCTCATCCATCTCCTTCGTCTCCGGGTCGAGGCCCGGCAGGCACCGCGCCAGCATGTCGCGGGCGAGGTCCTTCGTCTGGCACTTGCACTCGTCCTTGTCCAGGCTGCAGTTGTGCGAGATCACGTTGGCAACCGTCTCCAGCGACCGGAGGTAGGTATCGGTCAAGCTATCGGCGGCGATGCCCGCGCGCACGCCCGAAGACGTGTCGACCATGTTGTCACGCTCGACGTCGAGCACGTCGTCGCCGGCCGTGTAGACGGTGGAGAGCAGAAACCGGATTTTGCCTTCCTCTACGGCGGGAGCGTCGGCCGTGCGGAGCATCTCTTCGTTGACCTTCAGCATGTCGGGGGAACCCATGCAGGATTCGACGGAGCTGCGGAGCAACGCCAGGTCCTTCACCTGG
Source organism: Pseudomonadota bacterium (assembly GCA_043750715.1). GTDB lineage: Bacteria > Bdellovibrionota_B > Oligoflexia > Oligoflexales > CAIYRB01 > CAIYRB01. The sequence continues at coordinate 6,755 of JAYVBB010000002.1, forward strand.
AAGTTGGCACCGGAGTTGTCGATTTCCTTGGTGTACTTCTTCTTGCCTTTTTCCTCGCCGTCCTCGTCGACGTCGCTGCCGCCGTCTGTCTCGCCGGCGACGGAGTCCTTGTGACGCTTACCGCCAGTGAACGAGCTGATGTCTGCCGACGAGCAGGCCGAGGCCAGCAGCGCGAAGGAGATGATCAGAGTTGATGCCAAACGGGTCATGGCGTTGGTTACCTCTTGCAACCGTAAGTTTCGGACGCGAAATACGCTTCGAAGGCCGGCGCCAGCTTGCCTTTGCCGGCCGTGAAGGCATCGTTGACTTTGATGACGATCTCTTCGCTGGTGTTCTGCAGATTGCTGAGCGCGCGCGGCATGTGGCGCGCCAGGCCGCCGGCGAGCACGGCGCCGTCGCCGATCACGTAGTTCGCGAGGTCCTTGACGGTCTTCAGCGGAACTTCCTGGTCTTCGTCGTCGGCCGGGACGCAGCCGACTTCGTCGGCGCCGGTGACCAGCAGGGACTCGAGGAAAGCCCTGTCGACCACCTGGTCGGCGCCCTGAAGGCCGGGACGGTTGACCATGTCGGCCTTGGTGGCGTTGGCGAAGTCCGGGTCGGCGTCGATCGGGTGTTCCGTGCCGAACAGGTAACCCGCGGTATTGTACGGCCGGAAGACGATGGAGCCGGCGGCCATCTGGCGGTCGATGTGACAGCTCTGGCAGAGGTTGGCCGTCAGCGGAATCGCGCCGGCGCCCTGCCAGGCGAAGGCGGTGCCGGTATTCTTGCCGCGGAAGTCTTTGGTCTTGAGGCAGGCAGGCAGCGGTGCAATTTCCTCTTCGCCGCCGTCCTGATCAAAAGCCGCCTTGAAGACGTCGCCGCGCACGATGAAGTGCATCAGGGCCGCGCGGCCGTAGTTGTTGTTTTCACGCAGAAACGACGTCGGCTTCGAGCGCAGGTAGCTGAACGACGTGAAGTAAGAGCCGCGCGGAGCGGTCATCTGGCAGTCTTTCCAGGTTTTGGCGGTCCCGCTCGGCGGCTCGCAGCCATACAGGAGCGCGGTTTCGGCCGTCACCGGCACGTTGTCGGTGAGCAGGATCTCCTTGAAGGACTTGTCGGCATAGTCGCGTTTCAGGATCTGGTAGAACTCTTCCTTCAGGTCGGTCGCCTGGGCTTCGGTGAGCTGGCCTTCCTGAGCATTGATGTCGCCCGAGCCGGAAAGCTTGGCGGCGAACTTCTTCAGGCCTTTGGTCTCGAACTCCTGCTTCCACGCCTTGTCTTCGAAGAGGCGTGCGGCGATCTTCTTGCGATCGACGGCGGAAGCCTTGTCCTCGGGCGTCTTCGCGTTGAGCCCCAGCTCGTCCTGCGTCGGCTCGCGACCGAAGGCGTCGTTGGTGACGCGGCGTATGTATTCCCGGAAGCTTGCCGGCTCTTTGCATTTGAAGTCGAGGATGACTCCGACGCCAAGCGAGTCGTCGGCTGAGCCCTTGCCGAACTGGATCTTCGCTTCGGTGACGACGGCCGGCATCTCGACGACCATCCACTTCACCATGCGAAGCAACTTCTCCTGCTTTTTCCCGTCCATCTTCTTGGGCGGCATCGCCGCAGGCTTGCCGCCGATGATATTTTTGGCGCGCATGACCATGGAGAAAAAGACCCGCGGCGTCGCGGCGTCGGCGGTCAATTTTTCTTTGGTGAAGGCTTCCTTGTCGTAGGGCCAGAAGCTCCGCACCGACCCGCTTTTCGTGTTGTGACAGCTGTCGCAGTTGTCCGTGAGGAAAGCCATGGCGTCTTCGTCGTTGAGCGGCTTGACGCCGAGGAGGAAGTCCGCCGGATCGGCGGGCGTCGCTTCCGGGGTGCCGCTTTCGGCCTCGCCTTCGCCTTCGGTTTCGGCAACCACTTCGGCGGCGCACGGCGGCAGGGCTTCGTCGTCCAGGCTTTCGTCGTCGTCGGTCAGCGCCGCAGCCGGGCAGCCGGGCTTGTTTACCGAAGGGCGCGACTCGATCTTCTGGCTCGTGCACGCCACTATAGGCATGATGAGCATCGCGAAGACTGTCGACTGGAGTAGCGCGCGCATGGGGTACTTCACTCTAAGGGTTAAATCCCTGGCATTGCCTTGATAATTCCTGCCTTCGGCTAAAACGTCCCTCGCCTTGACCAAGGTGGCGCAGGGCTCGGGTATCACTCACCTATTCAAGGGGCGAATTCGCCCCGGTCCGAATGGCGAAAAACGTCATTTCACCGAAAGGTCTTCGGATCCTTGACCGGCGACCGCCGCCGTCCAGTAGGTTACGCCGTCCTTCGTCGTCACCGCGATGTTGGCGAAATGACCGACGATCCCGCGAAACGGAAGCATTTTTTGATACTTGGCTTTGCTGAGCGTGGCGGCGCCGCCCACGGGCACGAAGCACCGCACCGG
>JAYVBB010000003.1:0-2792 GCA_043750715.1 Pseudomonadota bacterium
CAGCTGGTCCCGGACAAACCGGTGACCGCCTGCAAGCCCGAGTCGGCGCGGCGCGAGGAGCAGGACTTCGACTTCACGACGCTCGACGTCGCCTTGGCGGAAAAGCGGACGCTGATGCTCAAGGACCTCACCCCGGCCGATCTGGTGATGCCTTACCTTTACGTCAGCGAGCTGCCAGCCGGCGCCGCGGTGATCGATTGCCGCCCGGAAGCCGCCTACGAGGGCTGGCACTACCCGGAGGCGCTCCAGTACGAACTCCACGACCTGCTCACCGACTTCAAGCGCCTCGACAAGAAGCGCCCGTACGTTCTTTATTGTCCGTACGGCCTCCAGAGCTCGGTGGCGGCGGAGAAGATGCAGAAGGCCGGCTTCCAGGCCTACAGCTTCAAGGGTGGCGTCAGCGCGCTGCGTGACTATTCGGAATCGCAACTTCGCTAAAAAAGAGAAGCCCATCTCGGCGAGACGGGCTTCCATTGCGGAGAAGATAAACCTTGGTGAAAGAGTTTCGTTCGATTTCTCGGAGAGACCTTCACCGGCAAGAGTGTCACCACTCCCGCCGCTTCTGATTTTACCAGAGTCGGCCGATTTAGCGACCGCCTCGGCGCGTTCTCCCGGAAATAATTATTCTCATTATTTCAAAGGGATATGCTCAATCCGGAGACACCCCAGCGTAACCTTTGGCGTTTATTTTTCGGCGATCATTACCATTAAGAATGACGCCGCATTGGGCAATTATGAGAACGTCCGCGCCAGAATTCGGCCTTGTTCCACAAAGCCCTTGAGGACCGCCGGCGAAATCGAGCCGGGGTCGGGCTGGAGAGCGCCGCCGGGGGCGACGACGGTGAGGTAGTTCATCGTGTGGCCGAGGCGTCGGCCTTGGGCGTCACTGTCTTTTTCCCAGAGCACCGGCAGCGTCCGGCCAATGTGGCGGCGGGCGAAGCGCTCGGCCAGGTCCTTCGACAGGTCGCGGAGGCGGGCGGCGCGCTCCTTCACGACGTCGCCGGCGAGGTGGCCGGGCATGCGCGCCGCCGCCGTGTTCGGGCGTTTGGAGTAAGGGAAGACGTGCAGGTAGCTGAGCTCGAGTTCCTGGACGAGGCGGACCGTTTCCTCGAACTCGTCTTCCGTCTCGCCGGGAAAGCCCGGGATGACGTCGGCGCCGATCGAGGCGTCAGGGAAAAAACGGCGGAAGCGCGCCACGGCTTCGGCGTAGCCGGCTTTGTCGTAGCTCCGCCGCATCGCTTTCAGGATCCGGTCTGAGCCCGCTTGCAGCGGCAGGTGCATGTGGTCGCAGACGACGTGCTTGTGGGCGCCCATCAGCTCGGCGAGCGCGGGGCTGAGCTCCCGCGGCTCGAGCGACGAGATGCGCAGGCGTTTGAGGCCGGGGAGATCGAGGATCCGGGACACGAGACCGACAATGGGGTGCTCGGTCTGATGCTCTTCCGTCATGTCCCGGCCGTAGTCGCCGATATGAATCCCCGTCAGCACGATCTCCGGGCAACCGGTGTCGACGAGGCGTTTGATCTCTTCCACCACGCGCGACGACGGGACGCTGCGGCTCGCGCCGCGGGCGTAAGGGATGAGACAGTACGTGCAGAAGCCGTCGCAGCCGTCCTGAATCTTGACGAAAGCGCGTGTTTGCTCGGATTCGGCCCGGTCGAAGAAGGTGACCGACGATTTGAAGTGGGATTGCTTGTTGTCTTTCACCGCGCCGACGCCGGCCGGAAGCTTCGAGCGGCCTTCCGTCCAGCCGCCTGAGCGCCGGAGCCCCAGGCCTTCGTCGACGATGCCGACCAGCCGGTCCTTCGCCTCGTTCGGGATCACGAAGTCGACTTCGCCCATCTCGACGAGGCGCTGCGAGTCGGTCTGGGCGTAGCATCCGGTGAACACGAGCACCGTGTCCGGGCTTTCGCGGCGGAAACGGCGGGCGAGGTAGCGCGCTTCCTTGTCGGCATTTTGCGTGACGCTGCACGTGTTGACTACGGTCACGTCGGCGCCTTCCGCCGAATCGGTCAGCAGATAACCTTTGTCCCGGAACTGGTTGACGAGCGCATGCGAGTCGAAGGTATTGACCTTGCATCCGAGAGTTTTCACGTATACGCTTGGCAAGCTTTCGCCCATCTTTTCCGGTATATGGCTCGTATCGAGCGGGCCTTTTCAGGCTGATAGGTCTTAGCGGAGTCGTTTGGCGTTTGCAACCTATGAAAATCCTAAGAGCTGAGAGACCCCAAGCTCCGGAAAGATCTTGCCTAAGTTTGGTGTACGATAGAGGGACAATCGGGAGTCGCGCATGCTGGCTGATCTAGGGTTCTACCTCTTGTTTCTCTGCACGTTTACGGCGATTTACGGCGTGGTCTCCGCGGTGCTTTCGGCAGTCTGGCGTCACCGTCGCCTCTATCGCTCGTCCCGCCTCGCGGCGACTTGCTGCTGCGTCATGACGATCACCGCCGCGCTGATCCTCTGGTATTCGCTATTCCAGCGCGACTATTCGATCGGCTACATCTTCAAGAACTCCAGCAACGACCTACCGCAGATCTACACGCTGACGGCGTTCTGGTCCTCGCTCGAAGGCTCGCACTTTCTCTGGACGATGCTGATCACGATTTATTCGACGATCGCGCTTTGGACGGCGAACAAGGACAACGAGCACATCATGCCGTTCGTCTCGGCGAGCCTGCAGGCCGTCATGGCGTGGACAGAAACAGCAGGAAACTGCCCGCCAGGATCACCGCGACAAACAATGCCCGGCGAACTGGTTGGGTAGCAATCAGACTTGCGGCCATGCAGCGCGCTCC
>JAYVBB010000004.1:0-2936 GCA_043750715.1 Pseudomonadota bacterium
CGGCTGCGCCCACAGCGCGTTGAAAACGGCGTCCACATAGCGCGTAAAAAGCGCGGGCACAAGCAGCTCGGCTGCTCGAACGCTTCCCTGCTTTCCGGGAACTGGTCGTGAACGGCGAAACGTCCATCACGACTCTCACGATCATCGCACCCCGGATTACCGGCGCGAACGCCCGCATTTTTCTCGAAGGCATACGTGGAAAGAGCGGACGGGAAGTGCGCGAGCTTGTGGGGAAGGTCGATTTCGCCGGCAACTCCCTGCAGTCCCGCACGCGGCGGGATGTCGACGAATTGATCGACCGCGCAATGAAAGCTGCCGATTTTCGAGGCCGCACGTTGACCCGCGATGCACTCCTCAAGGAGGCGTTGGATTTTTGGCTCGATGAATGGGAGGACTCTTCTTCTTTAAGGAAGGACGCCTGACCGGTACCGCCCCGCCTTCCCTTCTTTAAGGAAGGGCGCCCCGCCGGGCCAAAAGCAACGTCGCTTGCCGACGCGAAAGCGTTGGCTGGCGGTTTGGTGGTCCGCCACCGCCGCCGCGAGTTTCCACTCTTCAATACATAATCGCTGCCCGAATCCGAAGATCGCCGTCTGGAGCCGCCCACAAGGGCGCGGCTCCGGACGGCGGTATGAGGATCGCCGGTGGAGAGCCCCTGCCGGAGGCACCTGCAAGGGTACTAAACCAGCCTACGGATCCGGACAGAGGCTCCCGAGGCCGGTGTCCGTCGTCAGGAAGTGCGTCTCGGCAGTCACGTCCTTGGTGTCCAGCGCGTCCTTGTCGACGCATTTGCCGTCACCCGTCGTGAAACACGCCAGCGCCACGAAAGGCTTGTTGGCAGCCGTCACGCCGCATTGGTCGATGAAGTACTTCTTGCTGTCGATGTAGTCGGCCAGGTCTTCCTTGGCGCCCTGCACGGTCGAGAAGATCGCCTCGATGCCGGCACGGTCGCATTTGTACGCGGGCGGCGTCTTGACGGGCGAGCATTCGTCGGTGCAGCGCAGGTAGACGAATCCCTGATCGTTGCAGTCCTTCATCTTGGGCGGAGTCACGAACTCGGCGTAAAAGTCGGAGTCGGGATCGAGCCCTTCCTTGTCGCCGCCGTTGTCGCAGGCGGCATCGTTGTCGGCGTCGACGAGGCTGGCGTCGCAGGGATCGGTGTCCGTTTTGGTCGACGTGCCGCCGTCGTCGGAGAGGTCGTCTTCCTCTTCTTCCTCTTTTCCGGAGCTGCTGCCGGAATCCTTTTTCTTCTTCGCGCACGCCGGAGCGAACGCGACGAGACACGCGACGAAAAATGCGAACGGGGCGCGAGCGAGAATCATGTTTTTCCTGCCTAGGCTGGGGTGACCCAGAGTAACCCTTTAATTTCCTTATCGTCCGTTTGGCGCTTCAGCTTTAATCTCCTGAAAAATGGGGTTGACCAGCTGGCCAATACCCAGTAAGAATTTGGTTAATTCTCAAAGAAGATCCGTGCCTTTTCCAGCAACCCCGAATTCGGGAGTACTCTATGAGTCAGCGTTTCCTTTTGGCGTTTGCGTCCTTTTTTGCCCTGGCGCTGGGGGCCTCGGCCGCCTTGGCCGCCCGCGCGCCCGTCATCTACGGGGACGACGACCGCCTCGACCTCTTCGACTCCGGCGTCAGCCCGCGCATGTTCGAGGCCGCCAAGGCGACCGCCGCCCTGGTCCGCCGGGAAAAGATCCAAACCGAGTCGGGCAACTGCCGCCTACCCGCCGAGACCTTCGGCGAGTCGATGGGTCTCTGCCAGGACGAGCCCTTCCGCGAGCAGCCGAATCCGGCTTTCTGCTCCGGCTTCCTCGTCGGTGAGGACGTCTTCGTCACCGCCGGCCACTGCATCACATCGGAAAGCGACTGCCAGGCGACCGCGCTGGTCTTCGGCTTCGGCTACAACAGCCGCGGCCAGGACGTCTCGAACGTCCCGGAAGAGGACGTCTTCTTCTGCAAGGCGATCATCGCCCGCGAACAGAACGACGAAACCAAGGCCGACTACGCCGTGGTGCGCCTCGACCGCAAGGTCCCGGGCCGCACCCCTCTTCAGTTCCGCAAAGAGGGACGGATCGCCCAGGGCGGCAACGTCACGGTCATCGGCCACCCGTCGGGCCTCCCGACCAAGGTCTCCGGCGGCGCCCAGGTCCGCTCGAGCGACAACCCGGTCTTCTTCGTGGCCAACCTCGACACCTACGGCGGCAACTCCGGTTCCGCGGTCGTGGATAGCGCGACGGGCCTCGTTGAGGGTATTCTCGTCCGCGGCGAGAACGACTTCGTCTCGGAAGGCGATTGCACGAAGTCGAACCGCTGCCTGAACGACGCTTGCCGAGGCGAAGACGTTACCCGTAGCACGCAGTTTGCCTCGCACGTCCCGTAACACGGAGACGACATCAGAATGAAAGCATTGCTCGCCTTGAGCCTGGCGCTGGGGACGTTCGTGACGAATCAACCGGTGGCCCGGGCGGCGGAATCCGGCCACGGCGCACCGTGGTTCCACGGCACGACGGAAGAAGCCTACGCAAAAGCGAAGGCGGAGAAGAAACCCATGCTCCTCTACTGGGGAGCGGTGTGGTGCCCTCCGTGCAACGAGCTCAAGAGCGAGGTGTTCCTGAAACCCCGCTTCACGGAGCTGATGGCGCCGATGCTCGCCGTCTACCTCGACGGAGACGAAGCCGACGCGCAGGCGTGGGCCGAAAAGCTGAAAGTCAGCGGTTACCCGACCGTGCTCGTACTCGATCCCGACGGAAAAGAAGTCTGGCGCCTCGGCACCACCGTTAGCATCGACGAGTTCGAGGCGGCGCTCGCTGCCGCGCTCAACGCCGGAAGGAACGCCAACGAAGCTCTCCAACGCGGCATCGCCGGCAAGGCGACGGACGACGACTGGAAGATGCTGGCCAACTACTCCTGGGCAGACAACGACGGCCTGGCGCTGA
>JAYVBB010000005.1:0-11208 GCA_043750715.1 Pseudomonadota bacterium
ACGCTTCCGCCCCTGGGTCATCGACGGTCTGGTCACGAACTTCCACCAGCCCTGCTCGACGCTCTTCATGCTCGTCAGTGCGCTGATCGGCCTCAAAGAGGCGAAAGAGTTCTACGCGCAGGCGATCGCGAAGGACTACCGACTCTACAGCTACGGCGACGCGGGGCTGCTCTGGCTCTGAGCCGGCTTCAGCCTGCTTTTCTCTTCTCGAGAATTTTGACCAGCAGCTGGAGGTCTTCGACCTGCTGGCGGAGCGACTTGATCTCCATGTCTTTCGACACCAGCGTCGCTTCGAGGGCTTCGAGCTTGCTCTTGAACTTCTCGACGGTACGGCGTTCGCCTTCGGAGACTTTACGCATCGTCGCGTCACAGAAAGCGAGCAGGGCTCGGGTGTCGACGAGGGAAGTCTCCGCGCCGTGGAGAGGACGGCGGAGGCTTTGCGGGATCACCGAATCGTTGTCGTCGGTCGAGACGTAATCGGCGCGGACTTGCGGCGAATGCTTCTCGGGCTCGCGCAGCATCGGCGGCATCGGCGCGTGACGCGGCTCGTTCGCCATGAACGTCTTATGAGCCTGAGGGTGGCCCTTGATCACCTGCATCTCGCCGCCTGCGCGCTTCGCGGGACTCGGAGACGATTGCTGCGGCGCACTGGCGGCGCGCTCGCCACCCATCTGCACAGGGATGAAGTATTTGCCTTCCTTCAGGACCGCGTGAAGGCGGCCGGTCTTGACGCGACGGCGAACCGTCATGTCTGAGACCCCGAAGGTCCGCGCGTACTCAGAAATGGACAACCATTGCTCTGCCATCGTGATCCTCGCGAGACTTATAATAGAAGTCTAACAGCGGGAACGGGGGGCTCTGAAGTCTGTCAAACCGTTGACTGGGGCAGGTTCTGCCGGGTTTGACCCGGGCCCGCGGCTAGAACCAGTTTAGGGTTCTCAGAACGTTGGCGTAATCGTCTGCCCAGACGCCGACTTGCGGATCGGAGGTCAATCCGCGCCAGCGCTCGTCTTCTACGATTGTCTCATAGATTCCCTCGTCGCGCGCCAGGATGACCCACGTCGAAGAGCCTTTGCCTGTAGCTTCGTCCGCCTCGTCGGAGCGGACGGCGTAGCCGAGACCGAGCTCTTTCGCCTGATTGAGCAAAACGGGTTCCAGATTCACGTACCGATTCGAGATGTGGTACGCGAGGATCCCGCCCGCCGCGACGTGTTGCAGGTAAATTTGCAGGGCTTCCCGCGTGATCAGGTGAATGGGAATAGCGTCCGAACTGAAGGCGTCGACGACGATCAGGTCGTAGGCGTCGGGCGACTCCGCGAGCTTCAAGCGTCCGTCACCGATCACGATCTTGAGGTTGCACCAGCGCTTGATGCAGTCGTCGACGTAGCTGAAGAGGTAGGGGTCGCGCGCCAGCTTTTCCACGGCGGGATTGATCTCGAAGAAGGTGATCTTGTTCTCGGGCGTGCCGTAGGCCGCGATGGCGCCCGTTCCGAGGCCGATCGCCGCGACGCTCATGGCGGGACGCCTGGCCTCGATCTTTGCGAACACCTGCCCCAGAGGACCGTCCCGATGATAGTAGGAACGCGGCGTGTAGCGCTGCGTATCGTTCATGACCTGCTCGCCGTGAAGAATTCCGCCATGAACGAGCATATGAAGATCCTGCGACTCGTATTCGCTGACCGTCAACACTCCGAAGAAGTTGCGGCTACGCTGTAGCACCTGGTCCCCAAGTCCATAGAAGAGTGCCGCCAGACTCATGCCGAGCACGGCCGCGCCGTGCCGAAGCGGCCACTTGATCAGCGCAAGCGACAGGACGAGCGGTACCCCGTAAGCGAGCGAGACGCGCGTCGCTTCCTTGTCCAGGAGCTGGGAGAGTTGCACCGCGAGGTATTCGAACTCCCGGTCCAGGTAGAGGCTGCGCGTGTATCCCATTAGGCCCGCGAACAGGCAGGTCGTCAGACCGACGTAAATCCAGTCTTTCATGGTCAGAACCGGGCGGTCTTTTAGCAGATAGCCGGCCATGACGCCGAGCGCCAGGACGAGCGGGTATTCGGCGACGTTGTTGAAGAGCTCCGGCGCCAGGAACGTGTTGAACGCGCCGCCGAGGACTCCGCCGAGCGAAATCCAAAAATAGAACTCCGTCAGGCGCCGCGGATGGGGTTTCAGCCGATAGAGACGGCCGTGACAGGCGAGGGCGGCGACGAAGAACCCCACGACGTGGAGGCCGACGGTGATCGCGAAGTTTTTGCGGTACGCCGCGAAGACGAGAAGGCTCAGCGTTACGAGCAGCGTCGGCATCAGATAAGCGAGGGTCTTTTCGAGCCAGGCGGGATACCGCCAGAAGACGATGACGAACGACATGAGGTAGAGCATCAGCGGCAGCATCCAGAGCATCGGCACGGATGCGACGTCAGTGGTCACGTAGGCCGTGACCCCGAGCATCAAGCTGGAAGGAATGAACGCCAGGACGACCCAAAGGACTCGCAACCATCCGTCGGAATACCCGGACGCCGACCGGCGGACGGGGAGGAGCCATTCGTCGATCGAGTCGTGAAAGCCTTCTGCGTAAACGAGCGGACGCGGCGCGGGGCCTTCCGCGGGCTCCACGGGAAGCTTGTGAGCGCGGGCGCGGTAGAGCAGGACCCCGATGGCAGCGAAAAGCGCCAGCGTCACGCCGTAGACGCCGGTCCAAAGAAGCGACTGATCCGCAAGGTGCAGCCTCGGCTCGATCCAAAGCGGGTAGGCGAGGAGCGCCGTCACGCTGCCTAGGTTTCCGGCCGCGTAAAGCACGTAAGGATTCGAGCCCTGCTCGCCCCGGATGCGGAAGTACCAGTTCTGCAGGAGAGGCGACGCCGTCGAGACGGCGAAGAACGCCGCGCCGCTCGTGAGCGTGAGCACGATCATGAGCCACTTCATCGGTTCCGTGCTCAGCCATTCGACTTCGATCTGGAGCGCCGGGAGAGCGATCGGCAGGAAGAAGAGGGGAGTGATCAATACCATCGTCTGAACGACGAGCTGTTTGGTCGGCGTCAGCCTCGTCGACACGATGTGAGCGAACACGTAGCCGAGTAGGAGCAGCGCCTGAAAGAACACCATGCAGGTGTTCCAGACCGCCGGCGAGCCCCCGAAGAGCGGCAGCAGCATCTTGCCTTGCATCGGCTCGATCAGGAAAAGCCCGAACGAGCTGAGGAAGGCGCACCCGGCGAATAGCCAGGCGATAGGCTTGGATGAAGACATCCGCCCATTCTAGAAGACTTCTTCGTCATCCGGCAACTCAGGAGGGGTCATTTTTGGACGGATGTTCCTGTGAATTTGATCCGGCTCGTTTTTCGGTCGATCACCGGCCCGAGCTCATAGACATTTTTGTATCCGTACGCGTAAAGCGCATTGAACGTGTAGATGTTGAGCGAGGCAGGCGGCGCCTTGGTCGGCATCGCCACTTCTTCGTTTTCGAAGTTGTTGTTGCAGTAGATAAGGATGCGCGTCTCTTTGTTTGGGATGATTTTGGCGAGTTCGGCGGCAGTGATGTCGGGGAATGAAAGATGCTTCGCCCCTTGGACGTGGAGGAGCGCGAACTTGGCGTCACTTCGAGCGTCGAAAATGGCCGTGTCTGGGTCAGCCGCGAATTTTATGAACTCCGCTTCCGTGACGCGGCGCGACTCGCGCAGCTTGGCGACGGCGCTGACTCCGTCCTGAAAGCCCTGATAGTCGATCAACTTGTTGGGGATGTCGCCTGCCGCTTGCGCGGCGCTGCAGACTACCAGTGTCAGAATCGCGACCAAAATCTTGCGCATGATGCCCCTCGCCCATTCTAGAAGATCTCTTCACCTTCCGGCAGCTCGGTGGGCAGGGCGGGAAGCTCACTGAACGGGGCCTTGCCTGCATAGATGCGGGCGTATTGAGCATAGTTCCGCATCACTTCGCGCACGTAGCGCCGCGTCTCACGATAAGGGATCGAGTCGACGAACTCGTCGGCCGTGCAGTCCTTGCAGCTGTCCAGCCACTGATTGACGACCATCGGGCCGCCGTTGTAGGCCGCGACGGCTACGAACGGGTTGCCCTCGTAGTAGCGGAGCAGCTTGTCGAGGTAGTAGGAGCCGTAGCCGATGTTCGTCTCCGCTTCGCCCAGGTCCCGGACGTCGAAATCGTCATCCTTGAGGAGGCTTGCGATCTTCACTGCCGTGTAGGGCATCAACTGCATCAGGCCCTGGGCACCGACGCCGGAGCGGGCCTCCCGGTTGTAGAAGCTCTCGGCGCGCATCACGCTCAAGATGATGAAGGGGTTGATCCGGATCTTCGCCGCGACCGGCGCCACGATCTTCTCGAAGGCGATCGGATAGTAGAGCTTCCACTCATCGGAGTTGTCCGTCTGGTGCTTCATGTAGTCGAGCCAGTTGCTCGGCATCGACTTCAGCGCCGAGAATGGCGAATAGCGGATCCGGCGCGCCGATTGGTAGTCGTTCAGCGCGAGCGAAATCCGGCTAACTGCCGCAAAAGTGTCCTCCTGGGCGTACGTGGCGTTCTTCAGTCCGGCGAGCTGGATGTCGGCCGTCTCCTTCAGGCCCACCTTCAGCAACTCGTCGACGACTTTGAGCTCGGGATTCAACGGCGCGAAATCGGCGGCGGTCTTTTCCTCGCGCGAGATGAGTCGGGCGGCGAGGCTGAAGCGGCGGGCTTCGCCCTTCGCGCCGGGACTCTTCAGGTTCTGCGTCAGATCGGGGCGGGTCATCGCGATGACCTGGGCGTAAAAGCTCTCGGCTTCCGAAGCCAGGATTTCAACGTATTTGGCGTCGGCTTCGGGTTTCCGGCCCAGGCGCTCGAGCAGCTTCGCGTGCCAGTAGCTGACGGTCAGCGAGTCGTCGCCTTCGCGGGGAGCAACGTAGCCCGGCGTGTCGATCAGCGCCAGGGCTCCGGTCAGGTCTTTGCCCCGCACCAGATTCCAGAAGTGCTGCCAACGCAGATGCGGCGAGTCCTTCATGGCAGCCGCCGCGGCGTAGTTTTGCGCCGCAGCGAGCGGCTGACCGAGGTATTTCATCGCGTCGCCCAGCGACTCCAAGGCGCGCGGCGCCATCGGATGCGACGGGTAATCGAACAGAAAGTCCGAGAAGTAGCGTGTCGCCTGCATCGGCTCGTACATCCGGAGGTGGATCCGGCCCATCTCGAATACGAGGTTCGGCAGGCTCTTCGGCTCGGGCTTCCGGAGCTCCTCGTCGTACATCTGCTTCACGTAGTCGAGCGACTCTTTGTACAGGCGTGCCTTGAAGAGGAACTCCGCTTTTTCATCCTTCGACAGGAAACGGGTGACGTCGTCCTCGAGCGTCATCGGGCGTTCGGCCTGGGCGACGATGAAGTCTTTGAGGCCGGTGCCCAGAATGATGTTTTGACTGAGGTGAAGCAAAAGGCGCCGGGAGAAGTGGTAGCGGTCCTTGCCGGTGCTCTTTTTGCTGTCGCAGGCGTAGTCTTCGAGTTTGTGGAAGGCCCAGCGCGACTCTTCCGTCGACGGATAGCTCCGCGCCAGCTCTTCCAGCACTTCGACGGCCTGCTCGCGGTCGGCCTGCTTCTCGAACGCGTCCGCCGCCATTTTTGCCAAGGCTTCCTGCCGGCGGCTGAAACTGAAACGCTTGGAGTATTCCTGGAAGGCGAGAACGAGCTTCGCCGAGTCCCCGAGTTGGTAGTAGGACTCGATCAGCAGGCCGTAAAGACGCTTCGACCAGGCGTTGCCTGGCTCTTTCGCCATGAGCGCTTCCGCGATTTTGACGGCGTCGCCCGGCGAGCCCGCACGCAGCTTCGCGTCGGCGAGGTAATAGCGAACGATCGGCATCAGCGCTTCGTTTTCGCGCGAGGCCAGCTCCGCCGACGAGAGGTATTGCAGCGCCAGCTTCGGGTTCGAGTCGAGGTAGTTGACGCCGAGCGCCAGCGAAACGATGCGGCGGTCCTTGGCGTCGCTCAGGTCGACGTACGACTGATGGAGCCCTTGCACGCGGACGCCTTTGGCCGACCATTCGTCCGCACGCAGCTGGTCCATCAAGGAGCGCACCGCCTCTTCGCGCGCGCCGCCTTTGGCGACGGGGGCGAAAACGGCGAAGAATCCTAAAATGAGCGGAACGATGGACGAATATACCGGCGGGGTCACGCAGCTTCCTTGGATCTAGGGTCCGAGGAAGTGTTCGACAGTAGACTCGACGGACTTTAAGTTGCCGACGCCCTGTCTGAATATTCTTGCGATATTAGATAGATATCTTTATCTGGTCGCCGGCGATGCCGACCTTGAGGAGGGCTCCCGCCTGGGGCGGCGACGATATCAGGAACGAGGCGACCGAATTCTCGATCAGTTGCTCCAGCTTACGACGGAGCGGCCGGGCGCCGTAGTTGACCGTGTCGATGCCCTTGAGCAGGAAGTCGGAGACGCCCGGACCCATTTCGATCCCGTAGCCGTTCTTCTGCAGGCGTTTCGCCAGGTCGGCGAGCTGCAGCTGCAGAATCTGCTTCAACTCGTCCATGCCGAGGCGTTTGAAGATGATGATCTCGTCGAGCCGGTTGATGAACTCGGGGCGAAGGAACGAACGCACTTCCTTCATCACCGCTTTCTGCTCGTCGTCCTGGCTCCAGCCCTCGTTTTGCGCTCCGATGCCGACCGGGCGCTTGCGGTCGGTGAGGATCTCGGAGCCGATGTTGGACGTGCCGACGATGATGGTGTTGCGGAAGCTGACCCGTTGGCCTTCGGCGTCGGTCAGCCAGCCCTCGTCGAGCACCTGCAGAAGGATGTTGTAGACGTCCGGATGCGCCTTCTCGAACTCGTCGAAAAGGACGACGGAGTAGGGGTTTCTCCGCACTTTCTCGGTGAGCTGGCCGCCCTCGCCGTAGCCGACGTAGCCCGGAGGCGAGCCGATCAGCTTCGAGACCGAGTGCTTTTCCATGTATTCCGACATGTCGATGCGGACGACCTTGGTGTCGTCGTCCATCAGCTGCTCGGCGATCGCCTTCACCATTTCGGTCTTGCCGACGCCGGTGGGACCGAGGAACAGGAAGGAAGCGACAGGCCGGTCGGCGCGGCGGAGGCCCGCGCGGTTTCTTCGGATGGCGTCCGCCACCGATTTGATGGCGTGCTCTTGGCCGACGATCCGCTTGCGGAAGAGATCCTCGAGGCTCTTGAGCTTTTCCGCTTCTTCCGCGACGAGCTTGTTGACCGGAATGCCGGTCATGCGGGCGATGATCGCCGCGATGTCGGGCGTGTCGACGCGCCGCTCGACGGTACCGAGGGTCTTGGCGTGGGCTTCGCGGAGCTTTTTGAGGACGTCCTCGATGCGCGAGAGCTGCATCTGGAAGTGGGCCATCTGCTCGAAGTCCTGCGCCGAGAACGCCTGCGCCTTCTGCGCGAGGAGCTCCTGGCGGACGGTTTCCTGGGCGCGGATTTCCGGCGGCGTCACCACGACTTTGAGGCGTTTGGCCGCGCCGGATTCGTCGAGGAGGTCGATCGCTTTATCCGGGAGGAAACGCTCGGTCAG
The DNA here is from genome assembly GCA_043750715.1 of Pseudomonadota bacterium. Lineage (GTDB taxonomy): Bacteria > Bdellovibrionota_B > Oligoflexia > Oligoflexales > CAIYRB01 > CAIYRB01. Next base: position 7,506 of record JAYVBB010000005.1, read on the forward strand.
GTACCGCTCCGACATCTCGGCGGCGGACGTGATCGCCTCGTCGGTGTACTCGATCTGGTGGTGGGACTCGTACTTGGCCTTCAGGCCCTTCATGATCTGGATCGTCTGCTCGACGGACGGCTGATTCACGCGCACGGGTTGAAACCGCCGCTCGAGTGCTTTGTCCGACTCGATGTACTGCTTGTACTCTTTCAGAGTCGTGGCACCGATGCAGCGCAGTAGCCCCCTGGCCAAAGCCGGCTTCAGCATGTTCGACGCGTCCAACCCGCCGCCGCCCCGGCCAGTGCCGACGACCGTGTGGAGCTCGTCGATGAAGAGGATGATCTCACCTTCGGAATCGATGACCTCGTCGACGACCTTCTTCAGCCTCTCCTCGAATTCGCCCTGCAGCTTGGCTCCGGCGATCAGCGTCCCCATCTCGAGCGAGACGATGCGCTTATGCAGCAGATACTCGGGGACGCGCGCGGCGACGATGTCCTGCGCGAGGCCCTCGACGATGACGGTCTTGCCGACCCCTGGCTCGCCGATCAGCACCGGGTTGTTCTTTTTACGGCGGGAGAGGATTTCCACCACGCGCCGGATTTCCTCCTCGCGGCCGATCACCGGGTCGAGCTCGCCCTGTCGGGCCTGGGACGTGACGTCGGTCGTGTACGCGTCGAGCATGCTCTGCTTCGACTCGTCGTCCTTCTGCTCGATCTTGGCCGAGCCGCGGACCACGGTCAGGGCGTTGGCGCAGGAGTCCCGGTCGAGGCCGAGCTCCGTCAGGATCTTCCGCGTCCCCGGCACGTTGGCGTCGAAGCAGCCGAGAAAGACGGCGCCCGTCGAAATGTAAGCGTCGCCGAGCTTCTGCCTTTCGGCGTTGGCCGCGACGAAGAGGTTCTGCACGTCCTGGGAGATCTGCATGCTCATGGTCGACGTGGGCGGGAGGTCCGGAAGCGACTGAACGAGCGTCGCTGCCTTGTCGGTAATGTCCCGGCGAATGGCGCCGGTGTCCTTGCCGAGCTCGTCCAGGAGCCGGACGACGAGCGAGTCCTTCTGCTCGACCAGGGCCATCATGATGAATTCGGCGGTGACCAAACTTTTTCTTTGGTTGGCCAACTCCATGATCGCCATCTGCAGCGCTTCGCCGACCTTCACCGTGGAGTTGCGAAGGAAACGTTGCGGCACGGTCAGGCCGCTCCGGCGCGTTTGCGCAGCGTGTCCAGGACGAGCATCTCGAACATCAGCAGCCCAACCCCGACGGTGATGGCGCTGTCGGCGAAGTTGAAGTTGGGAAAGTCGTAACGCCAACCGACGAGGTTCCAGCGCACGTCGATCCAATCGATGACGTAGCCCAGCCTTACGCGGTCTATGAAGTTCCCCACCGCGCCCGACAGGATCAGACTCAAAGAGAAGATGGAAAGCCTGTGATTCACCGGCATCGAGCGCATGTAGATGAAGATGATCACCACCGCCAGGCAAGTGACCATGTAGAAGAACGGCACGCGCACCTTGTCGGAGAGACCGGAAAGGGCGCCCCAAGCGGCGCCGAGGTTCCGCACGTAATTCATGCTGAGCGAGAGGTATAGCTTGCTGCCGTCGTCGACGTAGGGCGATCCGAACGCGAAGATCGGGTAACGCTGGCCCTGATAGAGAGAGAGGTCGTGTTCGTCCTGCCAGCGCATCAGCGATTCCTGCGCGTGCACTTTGGTCGCCTGATCGAGTCCGATGCTTCCGAGTACCATCAACGTCAGGAATATGACCGACAGCCGCTTGGCGCGCTGCGCCACGGGTGTTAGTTTCTGGGTGATTGCCATGAGCGGTCTCTTATTTGGCGTGACGGGCAGACCCTTTGGGTAAGGCAGTTTAGCAGGAGCATTAGGTCGTGTCCAAGCCTCGCGCCGTGATCCTCGACTTCGACGGCGTCATCGTCCGGAGCCTCGATTTGCACTTGGCAGCTTGGGTTGCGGCCGTCGAGCGTGTGTTCGGGGTGACGCTCGACGACCCGAAGTCCCTGACGGGGCACGCGACCCGCACCATCGCGAACATTCTCGCCAAACGCTTCGGCGACCCTTCCTCGGCGCAAGCACTGGTCGCGATCAAGCGCGGCTGGCTGGAAGAGCGGCTCGAGGACCTGCCGCTGGTGCCGGGCGCCCGCACCATGTTCGCGACGCTTTCTGCCTTGGCGATTCCTCATGGCGTCGCAAGCAATTCGACCGGACTGTTCGTGCGCGGGGCATTGTCCCGCCTGGGTCTTGCCGCACCGGTCGTCATTTGCGGCGACGAAGTGCCCAAAGGCAAGCCCGACCCCGGGATCTTCCGGGAGTGTGCGGGCCGGCTGGGCGTCCCTTCGGACGAACGGGCGACCGTACTGGTCTTCGAAGACAGCGCGCACGGAATCAAAGCCGCCGTGGCGGCCGGGATGATCGCCATCGGGGTCACCACCGAGCAACCCGGGGGAAAGCTCCGGGACGCCGGCGCCCGCGCGCTCTGCCGGGATCTGACCGACGCACTGGCGCAGGGTTGGCTCGAGAACGTGCCCTAGCGACTCCGCTTTAGAGCCCGTTTCTGGTCCTGCCGCTTCACGGCCAAGGCGATCAGGCGGTCCAGCAGCTCCTTCGCGTCGACGCCCGATTCCTTCCAAAGAAGAGGGAACTGCGAGATCTCCGTGAAGCCCGGGATGGTGTTCACTTCGTTGAAGTAGAATTTGCCGGAGTCTTTGTCGAGAAAGAGGTCGACCCGGGCCATGCCGTAGAGGTCCAAGGCCATGAATACGCGACGCGCCAGATCCTGCGCCGTTCTCACCTGAGCCGCGTCGAGCTTCGCGGGAATCGCCATGCTGGCGCCGTCGGCGTCGATGTATTTGGCTTCGTAGGAATAGAACTCGGCGTGGGGGATGACTTCGCCTGGAATCGACACCGCCGGATCGTAGTCGCCGAGGACGGCGCACTCGATCTCGCGGACGTTCAGACCCTTCTCGATCATGATCTTGTCGTCGAAGGTCAAAGCCTCGATGCAGGCCTTCTTCAACGCCGCTTTGTCTTTGACCTTCGAGATGCCGACCGAGCTGCCGAGGCGGACGGGCTTTACGAACATCGGATACCCCAGGGACTTTTCGGCCTCCGCCAGAATCTTGTCCTGGTGCTCGGCCCAGAACTGCTGGCGGGTTTCGAGCCAAGGCACCACCGGGACGCCGGCGGCCTGGACGAGCTTTTTCGACACCACTTTGTCCATGCCGATCGCCGAACCCATCGTGTCGGGCCCGACGAAGGCGACTTCCGCCAGCTCGAGCAGGCCTTGCATCGTGCCGTCTTCGCCGAACGTGCCGTGGAGGATCGGGAAGACGACGAGTTTTTTCCGGTCGACGCTCGGCGCTCCGTTCTCGCTCGTCAGCGCCAGCAGGTGTCCCGCGGGATCACTGCCGGAAGGCAACGCTTTCGGCGCACCGCCCCGGACGATCGGCACCGGTCCTTTGAGGTTGGCGATCAGGGATTTCGCGTTCTGCGGCAACCAGGCTCCGTCTTTGTCGATCGCGATGGCGTGGACGTTGTATTTGCCCGGATCGAGGTTGCGCAGGATGAACGCCGCGCTCCGGCACGAAATTTCGTGTTCGGCCGAACGGCCGCCGTAGATCACCAGTACGTCTTGTTTGCCGCTCATCTCGAGTTCCTTTTAGATCTTTCGGCGCGTCAATCTGAGGGAGTTGCCAACCACGGTCACGGAG
>JAYVBB010000006.1:0-19608 GCA_043750715.1 Pseudomonadota bacterium
GCTTGGTGGACAGGGGCGCCAGTTGGTCTTTGTAGACCCGGAAGATCTGCAGGCCGTTGTCCGAAACAAAGGTGAGCTCGCCGGTGACGTCTTTGTCGACGATGACCGTACTGGTCGTTTTCTCCAGATAAGAAAGGATCAAGGCACCCCGTCCGTGGAGATCGACCCGGTACTCGGGCTTTTGCGTGGAGCGCCCCGGCAGTGTCGTCTGCTCCGCCGCCATGCGACGGTAGACGAACTGGTAGAGCTCGTCGATGGTGACGAGCCCGTCTTTATTGACGTCGGCGCTGCCATAGAGTCCGTTGACGAGGTGATGAGTAAAGAGGCTGCCCTTCAGCTCCTCGATTTCGAAAGCGACGTCGGTTCCGGACGTCGCGGCGAGGAACACCGAGCCGCTCGGCTCGTCGAACTCCGCCTGCGGCACGACGAACCCGGGAGCAGGCTTCACGCCCTTCGAGGCGAGCGCTCCGGAGTAGCAGCTGTCGAGAAGCGCAACGCGCGTCTCGGCCGGGACGGAGGCAAGGAGCTCATGGAGGTCGTCCTTGCGAAAGAGTCCGTCCGCCAGATGCAAGCCGTTGGCGTCGGAATGTCCGGTGAAATAGAAAATGAATTTGCTCCGCGCGGCAGAGCCGGAAGCCTTCGTCTCCTGCGCGACGAGCTTCATCAGCGCCCGCAGCTTGGCGGAGGTGCCGTCGATCAACCGGTGGACGTTCTTTGACGGTACGGTACCCGTCCGCTCCATGACTTTGACGAAACGTTCGAGGTCGTCGACGGGATATTTCAGTACCGGCAGATCGGGGTCGTACGACTCGCTGTTGGCGAGCGCGACGATATGGACGTTGGCGTCCGCACCACGCGCCAGCGGAGTCATGACGAACAAGAAAAGCACGAAATGCCGCAACGGAAGTCCTCCCCAGCAGGGAACGAGGCGGACCCGTTTTTGGCGCCATCCGGCCTTCAGAGGCTGAGCTCCGCCGCGGCGCGGGAAATCCGCCCTGCGACTTTAGCCCCGTAATGTTGCCAGCTTGTGTCATCCACCCCGGGATCCGCCAGGGACCTCGACTGGGGCACCAGCGAGTTGCGTGCGGCCAGGACCTTCTTCAGTTTGGGAGTCACCTGGCCGCCTTGCGCCCCGACCCCCGGAAGGAGCAGGGACACCTGGGTCAGGCGGTCGAGCAGAGCGGGCTCGATGCCGTCGAGCTTCGTCGCGCCGAGAACCAGTCCGAGGGCATCCGGCACGCCGAGTTTTTGGAAATGCGCGACGAGCGCGTCGAAGAGCTTCTCCCGGACCAGATCCTGGAGCAGGGCGCCGCCGGGATTCGAGCTCACCCAGACGACGTAAACCCCCTTGCCTGTCTTGAGCCAAGGTAGGAGCGGATCGACCGAGTCGAGGCCGATGTACGGCGTGACGGTAAGGACGTCTGCCTTCATCACGTCGAAGGCCATGCGGCCATACGCAGTCATCGTCGAGGAGATGTCGCCGCGTTTGGCGTCGAGAATCGTGAGCAGGCCTTTTTCCCGGGCCAACGTCATCGTCGTTTCCAACGCAGCGAAGCCCGGAGCGCCTAACGCTTCGAAAAAAGCGCTCTGAGGCTTCACCGCTGGCACCCGGCCGGCGGCGGCCTCGATCAGGACGGACGACCATTGTTCCAGAAAGCCTTGCGGTCCAAGGCGCTTCAATTCCGCCGCGAAGAACGGCGGCAAACCGTCGACGTGCGGGTCGATGCCGACGCAGAGACTGGTCTTCGTCTCGGCGATCTTCGCTTTGAGGCGCGGCAAAAACATCGGGAGGATAGTAGTCAAATCGTCGGACTATTGCTAGTTGGCGTCGGCAAGAGCGGCCAATGCGTGGAAGCATAGTGGGTTACGCGGCTCATGCCCCGTTGCCGCAGGTTCGCGAGCGGCGTGCCGTAAGCTTCCGGAAAGCCCAAGGCGACGGCACAAAGGAAATCCGCGGTCGCTGCGTCCGCCACGCGTTCGGTCGCGCTGACCGACTGCGCCAGTAGTCCGAGGAACATCGCGAGATGCTGGCTCACGGCCGTCGCGTTCCACTTGCGGCCTCCGGCCCCGCTCTTCTTGATCATAGCGCGCGCGTGCTTCCAGCTGCCGATCTCCCAATGCGAGCGCTCGATCTGCTGTACGCCGAAGCGCGACAGCTCCGTGTCGTACGGGTAGGCGTCGAGACGGGCTTTGAGAAACCGGTCCCACGCCTCTTCGTCTCCAGAGAAGTGCCAGCCGTTGGCTCTCAGCGCCTCGGCGACGAGCCCGAGATCGCCGTCGACGCTGCGACTGATGCGGAGCATTTCCTCGAAGAAGAGTGAGCGGACATGGACCGACAAGGGAAGCGGCGAGCCTTTGCCTGGACGCGTATGAATCATGCCGTCGGACGTAATGCCGACGATCGTCAGGACTTGCGGGGAAAGGGGCGCGCCCTTGGCTTCGCGCATCTCCCACTCCATGAGACCCGGCTTCGCTCCGCTGCCGTTGCCGTCGAGTCGGAGGAACGTGACCTTCTCGCCTTCATAGGCGACGAGAAAGCGGTCGTCGACCGACCAGCGTACGGCCAGGCTCCGGGTCTCGTCGACCGATCCCTGAAACCAGGTGACGCGCGGCTCCCAAAGGCTCAGCGCGATCGCTGCGCTGGTGGCACGCTCGAGCCGGTTGTAGAGGAGGTTGATGGCGGCGGCGAGCGCTTTCGCTTCGCTGGCGACGAAGACGATGCGTAGGCTGTGCGACAGCAAGTGGAGCAAAACGTCCGTCGGCGGCGCCACGGCATTTAGATCGACGACGACGGGCGGCATGCACGCCGCCGTCTCGCCGGGGACGTCAAGGACGGCTCGTTCGACCAGGTGCGTCGAGAGCCAGGAAACGTAGCTTTGTGAGAGGAAGTGCCGCGCCGCGATATGCCCGATCAGCGAACCGAGCTGGCGGGAATCCTTGAGCCGGCCCCGTTCTTTGACGAGCTGCCAACAATAGTCCCAAGCCGAAGGCGTTTTGTGCGTCTTGATCTGTTCCTGCTTCCAGACGCTTTCGAGTTCCTCGTACGCCGCCTGCCGCGATTGATTGTCCTTCGCGACGTCGATGACTTCCTTTTGTTTGCGCCGCCGGCTTTCGCGGACGCCGGACTTCGGGTTGACGCGGAGCATCTCCTGGAACATGGCGATCGCGTCGGCCTCCCAAGCGGAAGCAGGAAGGCAAAAATGGATCAGGCCGTCGACGAGCGCGTCGGCCGCGGAAAAGGTCGGCTTCGCCGCCCAGCGCTCGCGCGTCCGGCCCGTGCGCCGGCTCAACGATTCGAGCACGCCGCCCGGAGGGAAGGCGCCGACCGCGATTTCGGGGAATCCGAGCGTGCCGCCGCTCGCATACCAGTAGCGCCGCTGGCAAGACAGCGCGAGCTCCCAGAAGCTCCCGACGCAATCGGCTGCCGAGGCATAGACGAACGGCACCGGAGCGTTGCGGATCAGCGAAAGCATCCAGCGATAAGCGTCGATCCGGCTCGCGAGCTCGCGGAACAACGTGTCGTTTTCGAGCTCGGTCAGCCAAGTGTCCGTCCGGTCGTCGGCGGCTTGCTCCTGGAGGAGCAGCACGCCTTTCACTTTGCCCGGCTGTTGCCGATGCAAATCTTCGGCGAAGGCCGTAAGCGTTTTCACCGTCTCGCGCGCGCGGTTCTCGTAAAGGCAGAGACCCGGAGGCAACCTGAAGATCACGGCGTCGTGGGGTAGTTGTTCGGCCTTCATGACCAGACCGCCGCGAGGTGGACGTCGGGAAAACGCCCCGTGTAGATGAACAGCGCCGGGAGCTCCGCCTGGTAGAGCGTGAACAGGCAGGACAGAAACGGCTGCCAGCCGAAGACCTGATCGGGGAAGACGAGCTCCGGGCCCTTGAAGGCCGAACCGATGTTCACAGCGACCGCAAGCCAAGGCACGGACAGGACGACGCGGCGGACTTGAGAGAGCGGCCTGCCGCTGACTTCCTCGAACCAGCCGGCCGCGATGTTGCGGATGGCCGGACCGGTATCGAGACCGACGGATTCTTCCGCCAGCTGGACGTCGATCGACGCGAACTGCACCTGGCGGCCCGTTCGGGAGGCCAAGGAGTCGCTCTTGTCGCCCAGGACGAAGGCTCCGACGCCAAAGCCGTCCGGAGTCTCCAGCGCGCCGCGAATGGGGTCGCCGGGCTGCCGCTGAGCGAGCTGCTGCCAGCGCTTGAGGTGCGCTTTGATGGCCGGTTCCTCGAGCGCCAGGGCGACGGCTTTGCCGGGCTTTTCTTCGACGACCAGTGGATCGCGGTCGAATGCCGCGGGGAAGAAACTGCTGATCGCGTTCACCTGGCGAAAGCGCTCGACCAGGCCGAGAGCGGCGCGTTGTTCGACCAGCGGGCTGTGCGCGGCGAGCGAGCGGCCGAAGGTCTCGTGGGAATCGCCTTTTGGCGTTTCTCCCTCTCCGAGCACGGCAATGACGCGGCGGCCGCTTTCCGCCGACAGCTGATCGAGGAATCCCGGAAAGATCGGGGCGCCGAGCATCAGATCCGGCACGTCGCCCAGCAGCTTCAGCGTCTGCTCGGCGTCCTGTCCGGTGAACGGCATGAACAGAGCGGCGCCCGAATAGTCGCGCGAAGTTTTGTGGACGAGCTGGCGCACGGCGGTGGACGCGAGCTTAGGATAGCTGAGCCGACGCGGCGCCGAGTCGCGCAGCCCACGGCAGAGAATCGCGCCCGCTTCGAGAACCAGGTGCCGCGTCGGTCGACGTTTTCGGACTACATGCGCGGCCGCGTCAACCCGGCTTGGCATGAGCCAGCCCGTCTTGCACGCGCTTTTGCGCCTGTTTCAACTGGCTCTTGAGGCGCTCGTCCGCGACGCTGCCCTCGAGGGTGTGAAGCCACGTCTGGACCAGCTTCCAATCCTGCTTCAGGACGCCGACGTTGATGATGCCTTCGACCGCGTCGAGGAATTGCGGCCATAGATTTGCGGCTTTCGCGAAGTTGTCGATCGCGTTGTCCAGGTCGCTGATCTGCTCGAGCAGCGTCCCGATTTTGAAGTGCAGCACAGCTCGCCCCGAGTCGTCGTCTACGGTCAGGAGGCACTGCCTCAAAACTTTCAGGCATCCTTGCCAGTCGGCCATGCGTTGGTAAGCGTCATAAAGAATCGTCGAGGTGTCGAGCGGGCTGTCGGTGCAGTGCGTCTCGAGCACGTGAATCGCTTCTTCGGCCATGTCGAGCTGGTAGAGATAAATCGCCGCCAGCTCCTGGGCTACCCGGAAGAGCTCCTGCTGGTGCTTGACGCAGGTGATCAGCGTCCGGAGGATGCCGACGACCTCTTCCCACTCGTTGTTCTGAGTGAAGACGAGCTTGAAGTAGCGCAGCGCCTTGACGTTCTTTTGGTCGATCGAAAGCAGCTTTTCGTAGGTCTTGCCCAGCTGCGTCTCGTTGTGGGTCTTTTTTTCGTAGAGCATGCAAAGGCGTTCGATCGCTGCGACGTGGTCGACCGGCGCCGGAAAGCGGTCGCAAGCCGCGCTGAGGATGGTCGCCTCGGCGGAAAAGTCCTCGAACTCGATGACCTGCGGCAGCACTTCCTCGGTGAACTTCTGGTACGGAATCCTCATCTCGACGACCATCGCGGCGCACGTCTCGGCCGCGGCGAAAACGTCTTCGAGATAAAGATTCTGCACGCGCGCCAGGCGCACGTAGTCGCTGAGCTGCCGCGAAGCGGGATCCTGGACGCAGCGCTTCAAGAGGCGGAAGTAAGGCGCCCAGCACTCGAACTGCTCGAAACTTTCGAGAATGCTCGCTCGCTGGGGGGCAGACAGGGCCGCGCCCGAGTCCACCTGGGCGACGAGCTTTTTCACCTGCTCGACTTCCGGGGCTTGGGGCTCAGCCATGGTTATTTCTTCAAGCCCTCGAGGAGGAGCTTGCCAGCCTTTTTGATGATGTTGTCGTAATCGAAAGTCGTTTCTTCGAACAGCCACTGAAGCGACAGCCCGTCGATGACCGCGATGACGTAGGAGGCGTACTCTTTCGGGTCGACCTGACGGAAAACGCCGGAGGCGACGCCTTCGCGGATGATCACTGCGGCCGACTCGCGGAATTTCGCGTAGTGGCGCGCGATCACCTTCCGGACGTCGTCCTTCTGGTTGATCTGCGTCCAGAAATCCATGTTCACTTGATAGTATTCTTTGGTCGACCGCACGATGTCGAAGCAGACGTCGATGAAGACTTCCAGCTTCCGGCGCGCGTCCGTCAAAGACTGCATCTCGGTGGCCAAGACGCCCTCGATGTCACCCGCGACTTTGTCGAGGACGGACATCATGAGTTCGTCTTTGTTCAGGAAGTAATAATGAATGATCCCTTTGGAGACTCCGGCGGTACGCGCCACGTCCTGCATCGAGAAGTTGTGGTAACCATATTTAGTGATGCAATCGACCGTCGCACGGACAATCTGGTCCTTGCGCTCTGCAGCTACGTCCGCCTTGGACATCGAGCTCTCCCGATGGGGCCAAACCCCCTGTAAATTCAACAGAAGTCATCGTAGCATCCTTGCCTTGCCTAAGGCAACCGTGCTAAAGTCTTGCTTTAGCTAATCAATTACCAAAAACGCGGCATCTCTTTCCGTCTGTGGTGGGAGAAGATCATGGATCGATCGTTCTCGCGGATTCTTCCCGCATTCCTTTGCGGCCTGGGCCTCGCCGGCTCGGCGCAAGCCGATGAGCTGAATTGGACGCACTTCGGTCTTAGGCCGTTGGCAATGGGCAACGCTTTCGTTGCTGTCGCCGACGACTACAACGCCCTGTTTTATAACCCGGCAGGGCTGGCCCGGCTCAAAGAGTGGGACGGCGAGTTCCTGAACCCGTCGCTGGAAGTTTCGGCCAACAGCGTCAAGGTCATCAAGGACGTACTCGCGTTGTCCTTCAGCGACACCGACGCGGTGCTCGACTTCCTTGAGGAAAACACCGGCAAAAGCCAGCACGCCGCGGTCGGCTGGACCCCGCACCTGGTCTTTCAAGGCTTCGGCTTCGGAATCGGCGCCGACCTCAACACCACGCTAGCGGTGCACCGCGACATCTCGGTCGACGTCGACGTCGGTCCCCGGGTCATCATGCCCGTCGCTTTCGCCACCAACTTCCTCGAAGACCGCCTCAGCCTCGGCGGCTCGGTGAAAATGGTCGCGCGCGGCGGCGTCGACCGCGAGTTCTCGATCAACGACATTCAGGCGTTCTCCAAGAAAGACTCTTCCGAGACGACCGACGGCACAACCGAAGACTCCCAGCCCACCCTCGACGATTACGTCACGGGCGGCATCGGAGCCGGCGTCGATTTCGGCCTCCTGTTCACGCCGATCAAAACCATGGAACCGACGCTTGGCCTGAGCATCACCGACTTCGGCGGCACGCCTTACTCCAAACAGCTCGACGTCGGCGGCAACGCGCTCGGCAAACCCGACACGCGCCTGCCGTCCGTCAACGCGGGCGTGAGCCTGAAGCCTTGGCAAGCAAACGGCATGTTCCTCCGGACCTCGATGGACGCGCACTCGATCAACCAACCGGTGCATTACTCGAAGAAGTTCAACCTCGGCGTCGAATGGGGCTACGGCTCGATCATCAAAATCCAGTCGGGACTCCACCAAGGCGAGCTCTCCGGCGGCTTCGAATTCGACGTGTTCCTGTTCACTTGCCGCTTCGTGACGTACACGGAGCAGCTGGGCGCCGTCGCCGGCGAAGACGACAACCTGCGCGACCGTCGCTACGCGCTGCAGCTGAAACTGCTGATTTAACCGGGAGACTGAACCATGCGCTCGATGCAATCCCTGGTGCTCTCTGCTGGTTTGATGCTCTGTGGCCCGGCCCTCGCCAAGGGCCTCGACGAGCTCTCCCAGGGCAACCCCGAAGACGCGGAGGCTCCGGCCGAAGGCGCCGGAGAAGGCGGCGCGCAGGCAAAGACGCCGACGATGACGCAGAGCGCGACGAGCAAGGAGCTAGCCGACAAGCTCTCGCTCGCGACCAGCTTCGGCTGGGTCAGCGCCTCGAAAGGCAAGGGCGAGTGGCACGGCGGCGGCATGTCGGACCTGACGGTCGGCTATAAGCTCGCGGCAATCAATGCACAGATGAGCATCGCCGGAACGTATCGCTACGCTCCCGTCGCCGTCAGCGGCGTCGAAGACGACGCCAGCTACCGCGGCGTCTGGGAAACGCATTTCTTCGGGGCCCACATGAATTACGTCATGTCTCCGACGATGACGGTCGTCGGCACCGGCGAGCTCGGTTACACGCAGGTGCACCTGAAGCCGACCGACGGCCAGGAGCAGGTCACCAAGCACGAAGCCGGCGGCGGCCAGGTCGCCCTGGGCGGCGGCGCCGACTTCCAGCTCTTCGAAAAAGGCATGACCGTCGGCCCGAAACTCGTTTTGGGTTTTGGCAGCTTCACGACGATTCAGGTCGCCGGATCAGTCGGTTTCCTGTTCTAGCCCAGGCTAGGAAATTCCTGCCCATTTAGCCTCTCCTCCCTCCGGCCGACAACTGGAGGTGTGATCCATTGGAAGAGGCTCCCGTGAAAAACATTCTTTGGCTCGTGCTCGTTTCAAGTTTCGTTTCCGGTTGCTACTCGACCGGTAAGCGAGGCTCCACCGCGCAGCATCTATTGAACGACGATGGCTGCGCCACGCGCGTGTTCAGCGATTGCATGCCGGACCGTCCCGCTAAAACGGCGAAGAAAACCTCCCACTCTTCGAGCTTCTAATGAAACTCACCTTACCCTCGTGCCTGCTACTCGCCGGACTGTCGTCACCCGCGCTGGGCGGAATCTATTTGACGGGCAGCGTCGCCGGCTCGACGACCAACATCGAGTATTCGAGTTATCAATCCCAATATAGCAGCGGCAGCGTCGGCTTCGACATCGCGAGCATCCTGCGGCTCAGCTACACCTATAGCCAGGAAGACACGACCAACGAGGGTTACACCGACTCGCGGTCGGCCGATCAATTGAAGTCGATGAACGCCACGCCCGCCAACGGCAACGACGACCCCGCCGACGACGGCAACCTCGTCGCCTACAAATCGAATTCTCGCGTGATCGGCAACTCCGTCGACTTGCAACTGATTCTCTACAAGGGCGAAGTGTTGGTACCGTTCCTCGTCGGCGGCGTCATTCACAAGCAGACCTCGATCATCACGACCAAAGCCAACGAAGCTCCTCAGGAGCAAAAGGGCGCCAGCATGGGCCCCCAGGCGGGCGCGGGTCTGGGCATTCGCCTGAACCGCCAGTTCTCGCTGAAGCTCTCGTACCTGGCTTCGCCGGGCGCGACACGGAATCCGGGCGACGAGAAAAAGACGAATGTCTGGGACCGCAAAGTGACGTTCGGGCTGACTTACGAGCTCTGAGCACGGTGTACCCAAGGTCGCCGAGGCCTTGAGTTCTATGGCGATGGTCTCGGGAGCCTTGCGCCTTCCCAATTCGGTCCTCTACGGTCCAGATCCGGGCACGGATGGTCCGCCGTATCTGCCTGAATGGACTGCCTGTTTCAAAGATGACTCAAGGCTTAAAAAATCCGGCCGAAGTCTGTAATTATGAGTACTTCTGTCTCAAAGCTTCGGACCCTGCTCGTGGTCGGCTTCGTGGTCGCCTTAGCCTTCTCGTGCATGAAGGGCCGTGGCTTCATGACGCAAGGCCCCTCCGAGGAAGAAAAAAAAACGGCCGCGGAGAGCGGAGAGGTAAAAAAAATCGTCGTCGAGACGATCGACGCGGGAGCGGGCGCCGTCACGGGCAACCTGACTGCGTCGAGTGTCGACGTCCAAGTCGTTCAAGCTAACAGCGATTCTGCCATCGCCGGATCACAGGTCGAATTCCCTCCTGGCTCCCTCACCATCGACACGCAAATCACGCTCGGGCCGGGGGTCAGCATCGCCACATCGTCGAATCTCGGCCAGTTGGCACTCGACCCCGACTTCGCCGCGGTAGCGCCGTCGGTTTCGATCTCGTCCAGTGTTGCGATCGACACCACCTCCGGATTCACCATGCAGATCCCCGTGCCGTCCCAGTCGGGGCTTCACTTGCAGGATGCCCTAGCCAACTTGATCGTTCTCTACAAAGTCAAGAAGGTCGCGGAGAACGGCGAGTTCACCGGCCTCTTCACGCGCCGCCAGCTCGAGCTCGTCGACGGGTATGTGCGTTTCTCGACGACATTTTTCGGCACCTACCAAGCGATCATCACGAAGAAACTCGTCGAAGAAGCAAAAGAAATCGCGGTGAAGCCCGAGCCTAAGACGAGGAAGTTCTACTACACGCAGGGCTTTCCCACCTCGATGTTTGCCGACGACGTGCCGCGCTCAGACGGTCTCGTCGCCCTCTTCCAAGCGTTCACGCCGGCGATGGTGAAAGCCGACACCGACTCCAAGCTTACGACCGGACTTTTGATCAAGCGCACGCAAGAGGTAACCGAGCCATGAAAACGAAGGCCATCTGCACCATCCTTTTCTCGCTCCTGCTCGCGGCCGCATCGGCTCAAGCGGGCTCTTTCAGCCTCGGCTACGGCGGGCGGCTCTCGAACTCGAGCGACGAAGCCGAGAAGGGGCCGGTCGATCTCGAGATCGGCTTTTATAAGAGCGCCACGGGAACCGACGTCATAACAGTCGTTCCCAAAACAAACGTGCAGCTCGACGACGGCGTGTTCCAGTTGGATCTGGGACTGACGGCGACGGAACGCGCGAACATTTTCGGCGACGGCTCCTCCGCCGTATGGGTCGAGGTCGTGGACAAGACGCACAAGAAGGCCTATCCGCGCCAAATGCTGACCGCCGTTCCTTATGCCATCGCGGCTCAAACCGTCCCCGTCGACGGCACTACCGTTTCATTCGACGCTAACGGAAAACTCAAAGCCAACATCACGTCGCCCACCGGCCAGGACATGGTGACCGCCATCAATTCTTCGTCGGGGACGGTCGCGGCAGCGCGGCTTGCCGCGGCGGCCGGCGACGTGACGGGAAGCCTCGGCGCGACGACGGTCGGTAAGATCCAGGGCCGTGCCGTTGCGACGACAGCGCCGAGCTCCGGACAAGTCTTGACTTGGACCACCGCGGGTGGAGGTAGCTGGGAACCGAACAATCCAGCGGGAACCGGGACCGTGACGCAGGTCATTGCCGGGGCCGGCTTGAGTGGCGGTCCGATAACGAGTTCAGGCACCATCGCAATCGCTGCCGCAGGCGTTACCGATGCGATGCTCGCCAGCGGCGCCGCTTCCTCGAACACGGCGAGCGCCCTCGTCAAACGCGACTCGTCGGGAAATTTCGTAGCAGGCACCATCACGGCAAACTTGACGGGTAACGTCACCGGCAACGTTACCGGCAGCGTTTCCGGCACCGCGGCGTCGTTTACGGGAAACCTGGCCGGCGACGTCTCAGGAGCGCAAGGCTCGACGGCCATCGGCGCGAGTAAAGTCACCAGCGCACACATTCTCGACGGCGAGATCGTCAACGCCGACATCTCCTCTGGCGCGGCCATCGCGGCGACGAAGGTGGGAGGCGGTCTCGTCAGCAACGTGGAGTTTGACTACCTGGACGGCGTCACCTCGTCCCTTCAAACGCAACTGGACGGCAAGCTCGCCACGGGGCCGTTCACCATATCCGGCGGGAATGTCGGTCTCGGGACCAAAGCGCCATTGAATCCGTTATCGGTCGGCCCGATTCAGTATTCGGCTGGAACTGCGTCTCAGTCCGGCTCAACTGTTACCGGCTCTGGGACGACTTGGACGAGCTCAATGGTGGGCTCTCAGCTTGTTTTCAGTAACGGCACCTCAGCGGGGATTATCAACGCGTTTGGCAGTGTGACGTCGCTCACCGTCAGCACGAGCCAAACCGTTGCTTCGCAGACCTACAAAATCAACTATCCTGGCTTGCAGGTTGGGTCGACGGGCAACGTCGGCATCGGCACGACAACGCCGACTTCCCTGCTCGAGCTTCGTACCCCGGACCAAGCCGCAGGCAACTACGCCCTCAAGATCGTCGGCACGCTCTATCAAAGCCTTTCGGTAAACAACCAAGGCAATGTCGGCATCGGAGCCGCCCCGACAGGCAATACGTTGACGCTCGGTGGACCTATCTTCATGAGTAGCGTCGGCAGCAATCTTGCCTTCGAGAATTCCAGCGGCTCGGCCAGGGGCCTGATCGGGACGGTCAGCGGTTCGCCTGATACCTGGGCCATCGGCTCGAGTACCGGCAGCAGCATCACCTTTGCCAACTCGGCCATTGTCTGGAAAACCACCGGTGACATCGGCGTCGGCATGACCAGCCCGGCGGCGAGGCTCGACGTCCGGGGCGCCGACACCTCTGCCTCATCCTTCGCTCTCAAGTTGTCCAACTCTACGGGGACGCCGCTATTCCGCGTCGCGAACGACGGCATGACGACGATCTCGGGACCACTGACGGTCGAGCCCATATCCGCGCCGAGCGTAAGTCCGGCCACCAATGGTCGGATCTACTTCGACAGCACTTCCAACAAATTCCAGGTGTCTGAAAACGGAGGCGCTTATAAGCCGCTTACGGGAGGTAACGTAATCGGCGGGTGCGACGGCTTGGGACACGGCTGGGGTTCGCTGAATAACGCGAATTGCGGCACGGCGACGTGCTTGTCTCTCGGCTCAATTCCCGCCACGGCTCCCGCCCCGTCCGGCAACTGTAGCCCGGCACTATGGCAAGGTACGTTCTCGACCTTTCCCCTTCAATATTCCGACTCCGGCTGCTCGTCGCCTGCGACTGGCAACAGCTTCTCGAACTTCGTAAATGCCTTCCCAGCCGGCATCTGCGTCGGCAACTGAGCTTAGGACCGCAGATCCGGAAAGGGGCCCCCAAGTCGTGAGAGGGGCCGGGACAAGCCCCTCCGTGACATGCTATAAATTCTCGCATGGCGACCATCCGAATCATGCTTCTAAGCTGCCTGGCGCTCGTTCTCAGCCTTGGCTGCGAGCGTAAGCCCCTTCAGGGATTCCTGAAGGTGGAAGCCCCGGGCGCCGGCAGCTACGAGATCTACCGGATCGCCAACGAGTCGCCGCTGCAGTTCGTCTCCGAGCTCTCGGGTCGCTTCAACGAAGACGTCGGGCTGAGCCCCGGCAGCTACCTGGTGCTCGCCGACTGCTCGAGCGAGACGATCACGATCTATCCCGGCGAGCACGAAAAGCTCGTCGCCCACCGGATCACTTTCGTCACACCGCACCCGCCCGGCCCCCAGGACGGGTTTCAGGTCCAGTGCAGCCGTTCCGACAAGACGAAGTCGAGGCAGAGCATCGTCAACCGCTACGAGCTCAACATCATCCACGGCAAACGCGACCTGCTCGTCGGCATGGTTCCGATGCACATCGACTTCGAGGCGATGGCGGAGACGGACCAGCACAAATCGCTCTCGTATAAACTGTCGGCGCTCCAGGTCGCCGACTTCGACGGCAACAAGCAGGAAATCTCCTACTTCGTCTCCCCCGAAGACGAGATGATCGCGGCGACGAAGTACCAGACCTTCGGTCACTGGGAGTTTCTGCTGCCGGGCCGCTACACGATGGAAGTGAACGGCACGCGCATGCAGGTGGATCTAAGAGAAGGCGAAGAGCGCACCGTGAAGCCAGCTCTGTTCCGCGTCGCGACGTCGAACGACATCGATCTAGAGCAGCCGGCGCGGGTCAAAGGCAGCCCCTGGCTGGTCGAAATCAACTCCGACCATTGGCTGAACTTCAACGAGACCTACCCGACGCTGCCCGGCACCGCGACGATCGCAATCAGCGGCTCGACGCAGTCGGTCGAAGTAAAGCTCGAGGAGGGTCAGGTGGTCGAGCTCAAGGCGCGGAGCGTGACGATCGACGGCATGTGCGGGCACGAATCCGCCTGCCTTGGCGACCGCGCGGTCTCGCTTTATCTGCCGGAAGAACCGTATCCGTTCATGGAAAGCGTCAGCGACATCCCCATTCTCTTCATCGATCAGGACATGCCGGTGCTGGTCGGCATCGAAGGCTCCCGAGACATCGTCTACACGATTCCGGCGAACGTCCGGGACAAGACGTTGCAGCTGGGCTTTGCGCGCATCGTGCCGGATCCGCAGCATCGTCCGGGGCAGCTCACCGATCTTCTGCGCGTCGAAGCACTCAACGTTCCGTCGACGGGCCACACGCTCGACGTCAGCCTCGAACATCCGACGGTGATGCCGCTGATCGCTGGCACCTATCAGCTGGATCATTTCCTATCGATGGCGTCGTCGGATGCGGACCGTCGCAACATGGCGCGCAACTTCGTCATAGAGCCGGGCAAGACGGTCGACCTGGAGCTCCCCGTCTTCCTCTCCGAGAAGAAGTTCAACGCGCTCAAGAAAAAGCACCCCGCTTCGGCCTCCGAAAACGGAAAGCCAGTCGAATTCGGCAATTACGAAAACGCGCGGAGAACGCGCGAGCTCTGAGCCGTCAATGCCTTGAGCGCCAAGACATTGCGGGATTTCGGGCAGTTGCCTTTTAGCGAAAATTTTCGGTGAGAATGCGATTTGGTCGCTGCCGCCAAAAACGCGCTTATACACATGGCATTTTGGGCCATGTGGATAACTCTGTGTGCAAACAAATGGCGAGACTGCAAAGAACCTTCTTTCTGCGAACGAATTCCTGCTGATAACTCGTACCGTACATTCGAACGTACACAACGGGTGGTGTTGGGGATAATTTGTGGACACCACATTTTGTGTGCCGAGTGTTGACACGCGAGATTGGCCAGCCCTAAGATTGTCCTTGGCAGACAATTCCATCACAAACCGAGTTTGATGAACGAAGTTACGGGGTTTCCCCCGTCTGGTGGAACTTTGCCTAAATTTGAGGCAGCAGGAGATCGCGCCATGAAATTCCCACGTCGCTTCACCAAAACCGAAGGCTTCCCTTACGAAGGTCTGAACTTCGTCGAGCGGACATCCGAGCTCAAGAACTCGGACGGTTCCAAGGCGAGCAAGAGCCTTCAAGTGACCGTGCCGGAACAATGGAGCCAGGTGGCGACGGACATCATGGCACAGAAGTACCTGCGTCGCGCCGGAATCCCCAAAGTGGGCGCCGAAACCGATTCGCGCCAGGTCTTCCACCGCCTCGCCGGCTGCTGGGCCGATTGGGGCCATAGACATGGCTATTTCGACAGCGAGGGCGACGCCCGCGCGTTCTACGACGAGACCTGTCACATGCTCGCGCGCCAGATGTGCGCGCCGAACAGCCCGCAGTGGTTCAACACGGGCCTATATTACGCGTATGGACTCAAGGGCCAAGGCCAAGGCCACTACTACGTCGATCCGGCGACGGGCGACGTCAAGGCGTCGGCCAGCGCTTACGAGCGTCCCCAGCCGCACGCCTGCCAGCCGTATCACGCCCTCGTCTCGACGCCGAACGGCCCGATCCCGATCGGCCGCATCGTCGAAGGCCAGCTGCTCGACCTCGAGATCTACGACCAGGGCTCGACCACCCGCGTCGTCGCGGTGAAATCGAACGGCGTCAAACCTGTGCTCAAAGTCGTGCTGAAGAACGGCAACACGGTGGAAGCGACCGCCGATCACATCGTGCTCGCCGACACCGGCGAACCCGGCAAGAACCGTCCGGAATGGATCGAACTCGGCCGCCTGAAACCCGGCATGCGCATGCTCCAGCGCCTGGACACGGCGATTCGCACCGCGGGCGAGGCCGACGGCCTGTCGACCAGCGAAGCGATCCTCGCCGGCTGGCTCCAAGGCGACGGCTTCGTCGGCGCCACCGAGGCCGGTTCCGCCGCTTCGTTGACCGTCGAGTTCCTGACGGCCAACGACGAAGAGTTCGAGTACCTCCGCCCCCACATCGAACGAGTCTTCGAAGGCATCCCTTATAAGGTAAAGGCCGTCGAAGCCCAGTCCCCCGACCTTTCCCTTCGCCGGATCAAGCTCACGGGCGAGAAGCTCCGTCCCCTCGTCGAACGCTACGGCCTGATGGCCCGAGGCCTCGACATGCGCGTGCCGGGAACCATCCTCCGCGGTGGCTTCAACCTCGCCGCCGCCTATCTCCGCGCCCTCTTCCAGACGGACGCGACGGTGAAGGGCGCGGCAGCCGGAGAAGGCGCCTACGACGTGGTCCTCCACCACGTCTCGGAAGACCTCGTCCGCGACTCGCAGAAGCTCCTTGCCAACCTCGGCATCTACAGCCGGATCAGCGTCGCGGCGGAGCGCCGCCTCGACCGCATGGCCAACTGGGAGCTGACCCTTCCGCACAAAAGCGAAAGAGAGAAGTTCCGCGAGTTGATCGGCTTCATCTCGTCCGACAAAGAGCAGCGCCTCGACGCCTCGCTCTCCGAGAAGGTCCCGGGCAAAGCCATGCCGGACAAGGTGTTCGAGACGGTTCTCCGCATCGAGCACGAAGGCGAGCAGCCGGTCTACGACATCCAGACGCAGAGCGGCAACTACCTCTCGGGCAACGTCGTCGTCCACAACTGCTTCATCCAATCCGTCGCCGACGACCTCGTAAGTGACGGCGGCATCATGGATCTTTGGACTCGCGAAGCGCGCCTCTTCAAATACGGCTCGGGCACGGGAACGAACTTCTCGACGCTCCGCGGCGAAGGCGAACGCCTCGGCGGCGGCGGCATCTCGTCGGGACTGATGTCCTTCCTCAAAATCGGCGACCGCGCCGCGGGTGCGATCAAGAGCGGCGGCACGACGCGTCGGGCGGCCAAGATGGTGTGCCTCGACCTCGACCATCCCGACATCTTCAAGTTCGTGAACTGGAAGGTCATCGAAGAACAAAAAGTCGTCGCCCTCGTCACCGGCTCCAAGGTGATGGAAGAGGCGATGAACGGGATCCTGAAAGCCTGCAAGGTCGCCGCCTCCGACATCAACGACGTCTACGACCCGAAGCAGAACGAATCCCTGAAGGCGGCGATCAAAAAAGCCCGCCAGATGCACGTACCTCTCAACTTCGTCCAGCGGTTGATCGACCTCGCAAAGCAAGGCCACACGGAAGTCAAAGTCGAGACCTACGACACCGACTGGAACTCGGCGGCGTACGCCACCGTCTCCGGCCAGAATTCGAACAACTCGGTGCGCATCCCGAACGAGTTCATGCAAGCGGTGGAAGAGGACAGCGACTGGCACCTCAAGTTCCGGACGACCGGCGAAGTGGCCCAGACGGTGAAGGCGAAGGATCTCTGGAGCGACATCACGTATGCCGCCTGGTCCTGCGCCGATCCGGGAGTGCAGTTCGACACGACGATCAACGAGTGGCACACCTGCCCCGAAGACGGCCGGATCAATGCCTCTAATCCTTGCAGTGAATATATGTTTCTGGATGACACCGCCTGCAACTTGGCGTCGCTGAACTTGCTCGGCTTCTACGACGACGAGACCGGGCGCTTCGACATCGAGGCCTTCCAGCACGCCAGTCGGATCTGGACGGTGATCCTCGACATCTCGGTCCAGATGGCCCAGTTCCCGAGCAAAGAGATCGCGAGAAAGAGCTGGGACTTCCGTACCCTCGGCTTAGGTTACGCCAACATCGGCGCGATGCTGATGCGCATGGGAATTCCGTACGGCTCGGACAAAGCGCTCGCCATCACAGGCGCCATCACGGCGATCATGTGCGGCGAGGCTTACCGGACCAGCGCTGAGATGGCCTCGGCTCTCGGCGAGTTCCCGGGCTACCAGAAGAACCGCACGCACATGCTCAGAGTCCTCCGGAACCACCGCCGCGCGGCGCACGGAGCCAAAGACTACGAACAGCTGTCGATCAAGCCGCTGGCGATCGAACCGAAGCACTGCCCGGGCGACCTGCTCAAAGCCGCCCGCACCGCCTGGGACGACGCTCTGGCACTCGGCGAGAAGCACGGCTTCCGGAACGCCCAGACGACCGTCATCGCCCCGACCGGAACGATCGGTCTCCTGATGGACTGCGACACGACCGGCATCGAGCCCGACTTCGCGCTGGTGAAGTTCAAGAAGCTCGCCGGTGGCGGGTACTTCAAAATCATCAATCAGTCGGTGCCGCCGGCCCTGAAACGCCTCGGCTACGCAAAAGACCAAGTCAAAGCGATCATCGACTACGTCACGGGTTTCGGCAACCTCCGGGCCGCCCCCGCGATCAACCACGACAGCCTGAGGGCCAAGGGTTTCACTCCGGAGCTGCTGGCCAAGGTCGACGCCGACCTGCCGACTGCCTTCGACATCAGCTTCGTCTTCACGAAGTGGACGCTAGGGGAAGAGTTCTGCCAGACGGTGCTCGGCATCGGCAAAGAAGACCTCGCCCGACCGGAAGCCAACATCCTTAAGCTCATCGGCTTCTCGCAGGACCAGATCGACCTCGCGAACGAGCACGTCTGCGGCGCGATGACAGTCGAGGGCGCTCCCTTCTTGAAAGCGGAGCACCTGCCGGTCTTCGATTGCGCGAACAGATGCGGAAGGAAGGGTCAACGCTTCATCCCGGCCGACGGCCACATCAGCATGATGGCCGCCGCGCAGCCCTTCATCTCCGGCGCGATCAGCAAGACGATCAACCTGCCTTACGAGGCGACGCTGGACGACATCGGTACTTCCTACCAGAAGTCCTGGAAGGCCATGCTCAAAGCCAACGCCCTTTACCGCGACGGCTCCAAGCTCAGCCAGCCGCTCAATACCACGGCGGCGTCCTGGACCGAGATCTTCGAGGAAGTGCAGACGCCCGTCGAGCAGATCAAGAAAATCGCCGCGCAGGCGACGAAAGAGTACATCCGGGGACGTCAAAAACTCCCGGGCCGCCGGACGGGTTATACCCAGAAGGCGAAGATCGGCGGCCACACCATCTACGTCCGAACGGGCAACTACGAAGACGGCTCGCTCGGCGAAATCTTCCTCGACATCAACAAGGAAGGCACGCTGCTCCGGAGCATCATGAACTGCTTCGCGATCTCGGTCAGCCTCGGCCTTCAGTACGGCGTACCCCTGGACGAGTTCGTCGACGTCTTCACTTTTGCCCGCTTCGAGCCGAACGGCTTGGTGATGGGACACGACAACATCAAGCGCACGACTTCGATCATCGACTTCGTGTTCCGCGATCTCGCTCTCAACTACCTCGGTCGTCACGACCTGGTGCAAGTGGCTCCCGACGACGTCCAAGCCCAGAATGCCCCGGCGCCCACTCCGGCTCCGGCCAGCAACGGTAACGGTCATGTCAAGAACGGCAACGGCAAGGGCAACGGCAACGGCAACCACGACGTTTACCCGCTGCACAAGTCGACCGGCACGGTGTTCGGCGGCGGCCTGGCGATGGCCGACTCGGCGCCCGAGGGCGGAGTCGCCTTCGCGTACAGCGAGAAGGACTTCGACGCCATGGCGATGAAGTTCACGGAAGCAAGAATGAAAGGCTACGAGGGAGATCCGTGTCCCGACTGCGGGGCGCTGACTCTGGTCCGAAACGGTTCGTGCCTCAAATGCAACTCGTGTGGCAACACCACAGGTTGCAGCTGAAATAGATTCTCGCCTTAGAGTTTCTCCGCCCGTCTTCCCATCCGCCTCGAGGCCCGGTCCCCTTAACAGGGGGTCGGGCCTCGCCTCATTACGGCGCGACCTTGGTATACACCGGCTCGCTCGTCAGATCCGCAGATTCTTGAAGGATCGTGCTGCTGAACGAGGAGC
>JAYVBB010000007.1:0-9887 GCA_043750715.1 Pseudomonadota bacterium
CTGCGCACGACGCGCCACGTCCCCTCGAATTCCAATAAGCAAAGCGCATGGTTCACCCGAATGGAGGTGGGCCATGTGCCCTTTTTGCTCAAGCAACACGAAATCTGGCGCCGGGGCTGCTACCGAAAACGGCGGGTCATGCGGAAAAGGTGCAAAGATACCAATGCACCAGGTGCCGCAGATGGTTTTCTGATCAAGCCAATAAGCTAAGCTACCGAGAAAAGAAGCCTCAGGTCAATCAGCCACTCTTTCGCATGCTCGCGACGGGCGTTTCGCAGCGTGCCTGCGCCGCCTACTTGGGAATTCATCGCAAAACCGTGGCCCGAAAAGCCGTGCGGCAAGGACGTGCCGCACGCGCCCACCTCAAAGCCCTCGCGGTCGTGCGCCCGGTAAGCGGAGTTGTGGTCTTTGATGAAATGGAGACTTTCGAACACTCCAAAATGAAGCCTCTTTCCATCGCGCTGGCCGTCGACGAAAAGTCTAGACGGATCCTTGCCATTCAAGTTGCGAGCATGCCGGCGAAAAGCCTTTTGGCGGAGAGATCCCGAAAAAAAGCCTATAGGTTGATCAAAGCCCCCGCACAAGCCCCCCCACCGCTCCTCGGCTGCCGCCTTTGGCCCGAGTCCCGCGCCACATGGACGTGTTACGCCTGCGTGTGCAGGCTACTGATCCAGCCCCGGCCGGAAGCTGAGCAGGCTGGTCAAGGCGAAGAGACGACTAACGCGACGGTGGAATGAAGGGAAAATGACGTGACGTTCCCCAAGGCCACGGTCAATTTTGGCCGGGGCCTCGGCTTTTCGTGGGCGGAATGCGCTGCAGAAACGGTCTTCGCCCGAAGTTTTACCTAGTCATATCTCATCAATGACCACGCGCAACTTTGCTCCCTGCCAGAGGCGCGCGTAAGCTTGTGCTATTCACCATTCGCAATTCAAAAAAACGGAGACCGCTTGAATATTTTTACGAAGAGCTGCACGGGGCTGCTGGCTATCTCCTTTTTGGCATTCGCGACTGGTTGCGAGCGGGGAGATGGGCCGATAACCGATCGGCCAAAAGTCGACCAGCCAAAGGCCGAGAAGCCTGGTCCTGTCGCCAAGGACTCAGTGTCCGTCAGTTTGACGACGCCTGGCGACGCTTCAGTGGGTTGGCCGATCAACGGCAAGTTTGTCGCCAGGTTTACTCAGTCGATGGACGCAGCGTCCTTCACTACCGATGCATTCACTTTGACGGGCCCGGCTGGGGCGGTCACGGGTACAGTCACTTATGTCGCCGACAGCAACTCGGCGGTGTTCTCGCCGGCCGCCAATCTTGTGGTCAGCACTTTGTATACCGCAACGATCAAAGCGGGCGTGAAGACGCGGGCAGGCACGACGCTCGCCAGCGACTTTGTTTGGACCGCCACGACCGGCACCAGCTCGGATACGGTTGCTCCGACGGCGGAGGGCACCAACCCCGGTGTCGGTACCGTCAGCACACCGATCAACCGCGAGCTTTCGGTCGTCTTTGGCGAAGCCATGGACCCGACCTCGATCAATACGACGACATTTACCGTCGCTGGCCCAGGAGGCGCAGTGGCAGGCACCGTTACATATGTCGGTCTGATTGCGACGTTTAACCCGACGGATCTGTTGGCGCCGTCCACGACTTATACCGTCACGGTGACGACCGGTGTCAAAGACCTCGCCGGCAACTCACTAGCTCCGACTTCGTATGGACCTTCACAACTGGCACCACGGCAGCTGAGGGTCCTAACCCGGTCTTTCTTGGCACAGCCGGCAACTTCGTGATTCTCGCCAAAACCTCGGTATCGACCACCGGCGTGACCGCGATCGTCGGGAACGTCGGTATAAGCCCGGCGGCTCAAAGCTATCTCACTGGATTTTCCGAGACGCTCGACGCTACGACGACATTTGCGACTTCGCCTGTCGTCACCGGCAAACTCTATGCCGCGGACATGACCGCGCCGACGCCGTCAAATCTGACTACGGCAATTGGTTGTGTCGAAACCGCGTACACGGATGCCGCCGGCCGCAGTTTGCCGGATTTTGTCGAAAAAGGTGCGGGCGACGTCAGCGGTTTGACATTGACCCCGGGACTCTACAAGTGGGGCACGGGCGTGTTGATGACGTCCGACGTGACGGTTTCCGGCGGTCCAAACGACACGTGGATCTTTCAGATCGCGCAAGACGTGACCGTCGCCGACGGCGTCGCGGTTACTTTGGTTGGTGGCGCCGTGCCTGAAAACATCTTTTGGCAAGTGGCCGGACAGGTCACGCTGGGGACCACGTCGAAGTTCAAAGGCATCATTCTCAGCAAAACCAAGATTGTCCTTCAGACCGGGGCATCGTTGGGTGGCAGGGCTTTGGCGCAAACCGCCGTGACGCTCGACGCCAACGCCGTAACGCAACCTGCCAACTAAAAGGTACACCAACATGAGAACATTTACTGGTTCGGGATACCTTTTCGGACTCATCGCCCTGGCGATTTGCATCCCCGGCTGCCGGAAGAAAAGTGATGACGACGAAAGCTCGGCTCTAAGTATCGAGTCGACGTCGCCCGTCGACGGCGCCACGGATGTCGCTATCAACAAAAAGATCACCGCCATTTTTAGCGCGTCGATGGACCAAACGACCATATCACAAACGACTTTTAGAGTGACTGGACCAGGCAATCAGGCCATCGCCGGCTCGGTCAATTTTTTCGACACCGCCAACACCGCGGTGTTCACCCCCGAGCACAAGTTTGCCGCCAATACCCTTTTTACGGCAACGGTCACCGTCGGCGCCAAGGACGCTGACGGTGGTGGGCTCGCAAGCGACAGCGTCTGGACGTTTACAACCGGGACGAGCATCGACACGACTCAGCCTGATCCTTCTTTTCCCGACGTTCCGCCAATTGCCGCAGGCCCAAATCCTGTGACCCTAGGCAAAGCCGGCGACTTCGTGATCCTAGCCAAAGCCGGGATCTCGACGACGGGATCGACGACCGTCGTCGGCGATATTGGCCTTAGTCCCGCTGCCCAGACCTACATCACGGGATTTTCCGAAGCGTTGGATGCAACGAACGTGTTTGCCACGGCCGCCATCGTCACCGGCAAATTGTATGCGTCAGACATGGACGGGCCGACGCCCGCAAATTTGACGGCCGCGGTGAGCGATATGGAAGCGGCTTACACGGACGCCGCCGGACGGACCTTGCCAGATCATACGGAACTGGGGGCCGGAGACATCAGTGGCATGACGCTGGAGCCAGGCCTCTACAAGTGGGGAACGGGTGTCCTGTTGACCAGCGACGTCACCCTTGCCGGCGGCGCGAAAGACGTCTGGATCTTTCAAATTGCCAAAGATCTGACCGTGAATAGCGGTGTCGCTGTCACGTTGAGTGGGGGAGCTCTGTCTAAAAATATTTTCTGGCAGGTCGCCGGCCAGGCGACGATCGGGACGACGAGCGCCATGAAAGGCGTCATGCTGAGTCAGACTCAGATCGCGCTCAATACCGGTGCCACGCTTGACGGTCGGGCCCTGGCCCAAACGGCGGTGACTCTGGACGCCAATGCCGTAATGCAGCCTGCGCCTTGACTATCCCGAAGGCCGTTACTCGGGGCGCGCAGGCGCTGGCCGCTTTGTCACGCGCTTCGAGTCCCTGCCTCCGAGAAGAGGCAGGGACTTTTCGTCGGTCAGTTCGTCATCGCTCCGGTCTCCTGTTTCACCTCGACCGCCGTATCCTTGCCTCCCTTTTTATCGCCGATGAAGCTCTTCAGGAAGCCTCCTTTGTTTAACCCATCTTTGCCGGACCCGTCGCCGATCTTGATTTTGGTGGCGCGGACCGCGGCGGGCTTTTGGATCGCAAGTGCGAGCACGCCGTCTTTATGATTGGCTTCGATCTCGGCGGCGGTCACGCCGTCAGGGATGGTGAAGACCTGTTCGAAACGGCCGTACCGGCTACGCCGATGGGCTGCTGCTCCGTGCTCACCCGCGCTCTTGCGCTCGCCCGATACCGTGAGGCGATTCCTTCAGGCAGACTAACGTTGACTTGACCGGCGACCGCCACGACATCGGGAATCTTGCCGGGAGCAGCGGCGCCGCAGGCATTTTTGGTTTCGGTGCCACCGCTCGCTACGTCATCCGGCGCCGGCGCATCCGAGGTCGCGAACGCGCCGCCAATGCAGACGTACATCTGTTTTTCGGCGGCGACGTAGTAGAGCCGGTTCTCGAGAGAAGCTTCACAGGCCGGGAGGTCTGCCTTGGTGGCGATGACCTGCACTGCTCCTGTATTGCCTGCGTTTGCCTCGGTGGTTGCGGGCAGGATTGTCTGCTCGACCTGGGTTTCAGGTTTTTTGTCGCATCCAGCGGCGAGTCCGAGAGTATGGGGAATCTAAAGGCATCTTCGGGGACCTATAGGTTGATCAAAGCCCCCGCACGAGCCCCCCGCCGCTCCTCGGCTGCCGCCTTTGGCCCGAGTCCCGCGCCACATGGACGTGTTACGCCTGCGTTTGCAGGCTACTGATCCAGCCCCGGCCGCGGACCCAGCACTACTCCCGATCCGACGCGTGTGCCGCATTATCCGGCGGCGCGCATCGTCGTGACAGATTAGACCTGGGCGGGGTTCGACTGCCCGACCGGATAGTCCGCGTCGGTAATCTTGATCAGGCCCAAGAACTGCAGCACGTGGCAGAGTCCAAAGCCCGGATCGATCTCGAACCACTTCACCGAGAACTTCGGCGACCGCGGAAAACGGTGATGGTTGTTCTGGTAGCCCTCGCCCATGACGAGGTAGGCGACGAGCGTGTTGTTGCGCGAATCGTCCGACGTCTTGAAGTTGCGGTAACCGATGGCGTGGCCCAGCGAGTTCACCATCCATCCCTGAATCGGGTGACTCATGATTCCGAGGAAGTAGGCGTAACCGAGCATCCAGGCGTCGAAGCCGATGCCGATGCCCACCCAGATGCCGACGTGGAGAAGGTAGGGAAGGAGCCAGAGGCGCTTCCGGTTCAGGACGTTGACCGGGAAGTCGAGGTCTTGAGCGACCGCGGTGATCTCGGGGTCGTTGCGCATCAGGCCGCGCAAAACGCGTTTGTAGGAATTGAGCTGCGCCATCATCACGCCGAAGATCCCATAGTGCGTGGGGCTGTGCGGATCTTTCGCGGTGTCACTGTAGGTGTGATGGAGCCGGTGCATGACCGCCCAACCCTTAGGGTCGAGGCCGGTGACCCAACTGCCGGTGTGAACCGCGAGCCAGCGCGCAACCGGAGACAGCTCGACGGCGCCGTGGGCAAGACCGCGGTGATAGAATACGGTGATATAGGTGATGTTCAGCAGGTAGCCGACGGCAAACATCAGAACGCATAGCCAAAAATAGGTCATCGAGGAGACCCTCCTGATCCCCTTTTTACCCGAGGACGGGGACCGACTCCACGATGGCTGCGTCACAGTTTTGTAAGAGTTTTGTCAGAACCCCGGCCGCCGAACCTGGAGCATCCGGAGTTTTGCCTTTAAATCGACCGGTCCCAGGACCTGGGCCTTCGCCTGCCGGCGCAGCGCCGCCTCGGCCTGCGGGCGGTAGGCGGGGTTGGCGGCGAACCAAGCCAAGGCCGCGTCGTAGGAGTGGCCGACGCGGGCCTCCGAGCAGTGCGCGCAGTTGTAACAGACTTCGTCCTCGGCCGACCGGGGCCAGGACGCCTTCTTGTTGATGAGGATCGACTTCGCCACTTCGAGGAGGCCTGCGCTGCCCATGGGGGCACAGGAGGCCTCCTTGCAGACGGTCTGCGTGTAAACGGTGCAGGGTCCGCGCTGAACGATGACCATCAGCCCGCGCGCGACAAGTTCCTTCTGCGCTTTGGTCTTGGCGAGCTTGTGCAGGGTTTTCACCGCCATGTCGCGGGTCATCGAGTCGTAGAGGCCTTTGAGCTCCGTGCCCGGAATCGCCGGCCGGTCGATCGCGGCGAGGACGTTGGGAATGAAGCGCGCGCCGACCTCGGGAGCCGATGCGAGGAAGGTCAGCGAGTCGGCCGCGGCCGCGTAGTCGTCGACCGTGCGGATGTCGAGGCTCCGGCGGTAGAACTTCGCCTGCGCGGTCGCGAAATCGTCGATGCGGCGATTCAGACCGCATTCGACCACCGTTCCGTCGGCGGGCAGGGGAGCTTTCTCCGTCAGACCTTTCAGCAGTGCGAACAGCTGGGGCTGATTGAAACCGGCGGCGTAGTCGAGCGGCATCATGCAATTTTTCGTGTAGGCGCGGGGCGACGCCCCCGCCGCAAGCAGGAGTTTGGCGGTGCGTGCGTCGCCCGTCACGGCGGCAACGTGGAGGGACGTTTCGCCGCGCATCGTCCGCGCGTCGACGTCGAGCTTCTGACTGAGGAGATAGCGAACGACCGCGGCATTTCCCCGCGTCGTCGCCAGGAAGAGCAGAGACCGTCCCTGATCGTCGCGCACCTGCAGGTCCGCTCCCGTGGCGGCTAGCTTCTTCAACCAGACGACGTTGCCGGAATCGGTGGCCGTGAACACGGCTTGGGGATCCGGCTGCGGTCCATAGCCCGAAGCGGCGGCGGAGATGACGGCGAGTGCGAGCAGGCGGAGAGACTTCATGGCTTCTTCCTCCGCCCGAGCACCGGCAGCTTTGCCACGTCTTTGCCGATCACGGCCTGAGGATAGGAAAAGCGCAAGTTCGTGCCCTGCTCCTTCTCACGGATGCAACCGTCGAGACCTTTGCGCAAACCGTCCCAGCTTTCAGCGACAGGCAGCTGGTCGATGGCGCAAGCGTCCCAATAGGTGTAGACGTTTTCGACGCCGCAGCCGAACGAGTTGCGGTCGTCGCGCGCGGCCGTGAAGACGGCTCGATTGGGCTGTTTCATGACGTTTCCCGTGAACACGCCCGAGTAGCACGCCGAGACGAAGACGACCGTCGGCCGTTTGCCACAGTAGCGATCCAGCAGGCGGTCGAGCTTTGCCGGAGACAGCGGGTCATGGCTCCGCAGGTAAAACCCCCAAGGCGCGCCGTGAGACGTGAAGTGCAGCACGCAGCCGTCGCCGTCCTGGATCTTGAGGCTCTTCAGCGCGGCTTCGAGATTTTTTTCATCGCTCGGCCGCACCGCGCCTTTTTGCTCGGCCGCAGCCATCGACAGCTCGCGGATGTCCTTGGCGGCGAGGCCCCGTTTGACCCAGACCTCTTTGAGGCTGTGACGCGCGTTGTCGAAGGCCACGATGCTGTCGTCGCCCGTCATCAGAACGCCCTTCCATTTCACCGGAGAAGAGGGGACGGAACGGGC
Source organism: Pseudomonadota bacterium (assembly GCA_043750715.1). Lineage (GTDB taxonomy): Bacteria > Bdellovibrionota_B > Oligoflexia > Oligoflexales > CAIYRB01 > CAIYRB01. The sequence continues at coordinate 7,262 of JAYVBB010000007.1, forward strand.
CTTGAGCTTTGCTTTGTCCTTGCCCTTGTGACACGCCAACGGCATGGCCGCGAGCGCACAAGCGAGCATTAGACGTAGCAGCAACATGGCTTTCCTCCCGAAGGCGTTTCGGATGGGCAAAGCCGGGGGTTAGGAAAATCCCAACTTTATAAATATATGACCATGTTATTAGAAAGTTACGGACGCCGTCAGACGCCACTGGCGGCCGGGGAGGGCATACCCCGTGACGTCGCTGTAGGAGGTCGCTCCGTCATTTCCGGCAGTCCCGGGAGAGCTAATGGCGAGCCTCTGCACGTTGGTCACATTGAGCACGGAAAGGCCGAACGCCACCTCCCGAACCCGGTCGAGCGCGACATGCGTGTCGGCGGAAAGATCGTGAACGAGGTAAGACGGCACGACGATTGAGTTGGCCAGGTCCCGGTAGACGCGGCCCTGGTAGCGCGATGCCTCGCGCAGCGTGAGGTCGAAGACTTTCTGCTCGATCCCGGCGGTAGCCTGGCGTTCGGCGACGAAAGGCAGGATGCGGACGTCATTCTCGTTCGTCAGGTCGAGGGGCTTCAGCAGAGTATAGGATGCGAACAGACGGGTCGCGGCGAAGGCCGCTTCGGCGTTGGCCTCGACTCCGCGGACGCGCGTCTTGCCAATGTTGTCGGCGCGAAGAGTGCCCGCGAGCGCCGGCACCAGCGTGATGCGGTCGCGCGTTTCGTCTTGAAATATCGCGAAGCCTAAACCTCCGGCGTTCATGCCGAGCTCGAGGTGCTCGGCTTTTTCCGGCTCGACTCCGCTCGAGGTCAGGACCGTGCCGCCGTCGCCGAATTCCTCGAGCAGGCTCGGCGCCCTGCGGTTTTTGCCGGCTTGGGCGTAGACCGAGCCCAGGTCATGGCGAACCTCGGCCGCCAGCGAACCGCCTTGCGTTCCGGTCGAGCGGTGTCTTTCTTCGAAGCGGTCGTCGAGCTTCAAGGCCAGAACTTTGGCTTCGAACGTGACGACGCGGGCGACGAGAACCGTCGAACCCAGCGCCAGCTTTTCCGTGGCACGCCGCACTTTGACGCTGGTAGCGTCGTCGCTCGTGACGCGGGCGCGGCTCTCCTCGTGGTCGAACGACAGGCGGGTGAAGGACGGCCGCGGCACGAAGTCGAGCGAAGCGCCGAGGCTCGCCGCCGACGACTGGAAACCGCTCGAGTCGCGGGAAGCGAGCGTCGCATGACTCGGATCCACCGTGCGGCGCTGGTCTTCGTGGCCCGAAGTCTTGAGAGTCAAAATCTTGTCGCCCAACGCCCGCTCCCAGTGCAGGTTCACCAGGTGACTCTCGGCCTTTTGCTCGGCGAGGCTCGCGAGGTTGGCGTTCTGGACCGGCAAGCCGTTGCGGGACTCCTGAGACAGGAGCAAAAATTTGAGCTTGGTCGTCGGCCCGAGCCGGGCGTGGTCGTAGAGCATGAACTGGGTCGAGGAGCGGTGGTTGTTTTCCCGCGTCTCGTGCGTGTCGTCGTCCGTGTTGTAGGGCGTCCCGTTGTCTGAATAGTAGTCGTAACGCCCATCGGTGACGTGGCGCCGCGCATAAAGGCGAAGGTCCGACTCGTAACCTTCCTCACTGCCGACGTGCCCGCGCGTCAGGCCCCAAGCGGAAGCACCGTACGGCTTCCCCGCCGTGACGCCGACCGTCGGCCGGACGTTGGACGGGCGCACCCGGTACTGCATGACGCCGATTCCATTCAGCGTCGGCAGCGAGACGGGTGCCACCCCTTGGTAGACCGCCAGCTCGCCGAAGGCGCGCAGGTCGATCTCGTCGACGAGCGGCAGCCCGCTATAGGGATCCTGCAGCAGCAGGTCCTCGACGTAGACTTCCGTCAGACGCGTGTCCTGGCCACGAATGCGCGGCACGGCGAACCCCTGCGCGGTGACCCGACCCGTCTCCGGCAGCGCCAGCGACGCCTCGCGCGCGAGCTGCGCCTTGGTGTCGAAGCGGGTCGGGTCTTCCGGCCGGATGACCAGGCTCTTGCCGGGACGATCTTCCCGCTCGACCTCGGGCCGGTAGCCAAAGACTTGAATCGTGTTCGGTGACTGCTTGTCGCCCTCGCGTTCGATCATTTTCGGATCGAGCAGCGCTTCGCCCGCGAGGACGACGAGCAGGACGGCAAGCATCATTTCGGGACGAGCAGGCCGCCGTAGGGATTCCCCGGGAGCGCCGCTTCGGTCGGCGTGCCGGAACCGTCCGGGAAGGCCAAAAGAATGCCCGCGTTCGGGTCCGCCGCCGCGACGTCGCCCGTGTAGAGCGTCTTCGTGCTTTCGTCGAACGTCAGCGAGCAGCAGCCGCGCGTGCCTTTGAACGTGAAGACGTCGGCAACGCCTTTCGCCGTGAGGTCGATCTTGGTGATCACCTTGGCGGAGTCCTGCTCTTTCCCTTTGGCGACCAGGGCGAAGAAGGTGTCGCCGGCGCCTTTCGCCACACCGCCGTTGCCGATCAGGCCCGAGGTGTCGTAGACGACTTCGGCTTTCTTGCCGTCGAAGTCGATTTTGACGAAGCCGGCGGTGCAGCCTTCGAGGGCGTAACTGTCGCACTCGCTGTAAGTCAGGACCGATCCGTCCGCGGCGGTGTAAAAGCCGGAGGGAGCCTTGAGCGGCAGGG
>JAYVBB010000008.1:0-6287 GCA_043750715.1 Pseudomonadota bacterium
TCATGATCCGCCCGCTCAAAACAGGAATCTATCTTGCGATTGCGCTAACATTGTCGGTGTCCGCATGCGGCGGCGGCGACGAGGACTACGGTCCCGACGAGCCCGAGGACACCACTCCAGATCCAATCGACAACCGGGGCCCGATTCCGCCCGTGACGACGTTGATCTGCCCTAAGGCGACGTACTTGACCTACGAGAATTTCGGCCAAGGCTTCATATCCAACTATTGCACCTCGTGCCACGGCGCGAGCGTCCCCGAAGCGGCGCGCGGCGGCGCCCCCGCCGACGTCAACTTCGACACCTCGGCCGACGTGCTGGTTTGGCGCAAAGGCATCATCGACCGCACGATCCTCGGCATCGTCATGGCCCCGACCGACACCAGCACGGCCACGGGCTCGTCGACCGCCACCTCCAGCGGCACCGGAACGGGAACGGGAACGGGAACGGGAACGGGAACGGGAACGGGAACGGGGACGGGCACCGGGAGCACGACCCCGACAGTCCCCGCCAGCTTGAAAATGCCTCCTTCCGCGCACGTGACCGAAAGCGACCTCGCCGCCTTCGCCGAATGGATGAACTGCGGAGCCCCCGTGGGCAGCACGCACAGCAATAACTGACGGAGCCCTTTCCTATGTCGCTAAGCGGCGCCAACATCCTCCTGATCGTGGACGACGGCCAAGAAAAACTCGGACTCAGCCAGGCGTTGACCGAGGCCAAAGCGAATCCCTTCGTGGCGCGAAGTTTGACCAACGCCCTTTGGTACATCGACGGCGCGCGCTTCCAGCTCGTGGTCGTCATCACGAAACTGAAGAAGGACGGGCCGCTCGACACCGTGCGCGCGATCCGCGGCAACAAGCGCTCCGCCAAGACGCCGATCGTGCTGCTTTGCGAGACCGCCGACGCGGGTTTCGTCCAACGCGCCTCCGTCGCGGGCGTCGCCTCCCTCTTCACGCCGCCGTTCGACGCCAAGGCGCTGGTCGAGAAATTCGCCCAGGCGATCAGTCCTACCAAGAAAGCCTCGGGCTACGACGTCCGCCTGATCAACTGCTTCCTCGATGCGATCAAGGAAGTCATGGTTTTCTATCTCGGCGGCACGACCGTCATCGGTAAGCCCAGCATCAAGTCCGCGGTCGAATCGGGCGCCTACGTCACCGGGGGCTGATTGCATTCAACGGCCAGGGCCAGATGGGCTCGATGTCGTTGTCCTTCGACATGCCGTCGATCAACCACATGGCGAAGAAGGTCTTCGGCCAGGACGACATCAAGATCGACCCGGCGGGCGTCGCGGACCTCGCCGGCGAGCTCTGCAACCAGGTGCTGGGGCGCACCAAGGCGAACTTCCTGATGCTCGGCCTGAAGATGCAGATCGGCTTACCCGAGGTCGTCGTGGGCGAGAAGCACTGAGTCTTCCACATGGCCAACAACCCGGTCATCACGGTTCCGGTGACCCATCCCGACGCCGGCTGCCTGATGGAGTTCAGCATCGGCGAGGGAGTCGAAGACGACATCGCGCCCGCCGAGGCCGAAGCCACCGCGAGCGGTGTGTTGCTTTTCGATTGAGCCGGAGGTCAAGCCTCTCAGCACTGCGTCGGAGGCGCCTGGGTGGCGCCGCCGCCGAGGCCGCCGCTCATCATCCCGCTGAGCAGGCCCGGGAGGGCGGCTTTGGGGTTCAGGAGCACGCCGAGGCCGGTCGTGAACAGGGTCGTGTTGATCGCGCCGTTCGTCGTGGTCGCCGGGCCGCAGTTGGGGTTGGCGACGTTGACGACGTTTCCGGTGGCGCCGGTGCCGCCGGCGCCCGTCGCAAGCTGGGCTTGCAGCTGGTCGCGATCGGCGATTTCCCACGGTACGGTCTGCTTGACGTCGTAGTCTTTTTTGAACGAATAGGTGTTGCAGTCGTCTTCGCTGAGGTCCATGACGCAGCGCTCGTAGTCGCGCAGGATGATGTCGAGCTCTTTCTTGGCGTAGACTTTGGCCGGGGTCCAGTCGATGCGGGCATGGGCGTCCAGCTTGTCGCCTTTGCCGGGAACGATCTGGGCGTCGGAGGGCACGCGGTCGAGAAGGACAACGACTTTGCGTCCGCTAGACTGCGCGTCGGCGCTTATCGATTTGGTGTCGACGCCGTGGAAGTCCCAGTTCACGGGCTCGCCGACGAAGCCGATCAGGGCTCCCGACGGAGCGAACGTGGCACTGATGTCCGAGGCGGTGGGCGGGCAGTCGTCTTTCGACTTGCAGGCGTTCTCGCCGCTGCCGCCTGCGAGCTGCGACTTTTCGCCGGCCGGAGTGACGGGGGACGCGACCTGCTTGTTGCCGCCGCCGCAACCAACGAAACCCAGCGTTGCCGCCAGGAAACTAGCAGACAGCACGTTGAGGACGCGCGCCCTAGAGTTGGTTGAAACCATGGTCGTTCCCTTCCTAATAGAAGAGCATCTCGCGGTCTGGATAAGGATCTAGAAAACTTATCGGCAATTGGCGGGTATTCTTTAGATAAAGCCAATTCCTAGCGCTTTTCGACGCGATAACCAGACGTTGCCAGGACCCCAAAACGACCCTATCGGGCTAGTCCCGCCAACGGCAAAAATTTCGCGAATCGTTCCGGGAGGTCCGCGCTTACCATGAGCGGCTCGGCGCCGTCTTTCGGGCAAAACGTCAATTCGCGGGCGTGCAGCAGATGGTGCACCGCCGAGAGCTCCCCGAGGCCTTCCGGCAGCGGGCCTCTTTTCCCGGATCCGTAGCGTTTGTCGCCGACGATCGGCAGGTCGTTGACGTCGAGGTGCACGCGGATCTGGTGGCTCCGCCCCGTCTCAGGCCGGCATTCGAGCAGCGACAAGCCCAGTTTCTGGTTCTCGGCGAGCACCTTGAAGTGCGTGACGGCCGAGCGCCCGCCGGAGCGGACGACGCGCACGTCGCCCGTCTTTTTGTCGATCTCGGAGAGGAAAGCCTTCTCGGTGAACGACTTTTCTTTGGCGATGCCGTGGCAGACGGCCCAGTAGACTTTCTTCACTTCGCGTTTGCGGAAAAGGTCGGTGAGCCAGGTCGCGCGCTCGTCGCCGTCGGCAACGAGGATCACGCCGGTGGTTTCCTTGTCGAGCCGGTGGACCAGCACGAGCTTCCGGCGCTTGGTCTCGCCTCGCTCCTTCAGCAGCGCTTCGAGGCACGGCACGACGTGCTGGATCGACTGGTCGCGCGTTGCCTGTGCCGGCATTCCCGGCGGCTTGTTCAGCGCGAAGACCTGGTCCTGATCCAGCAGGAGATCCCGCGGAGCGAAGGCGACGCTTTGCGTTTTGAGCTGTTTCAGACCGGCTTCGCTGTATTCGACGCGGACGCGGTCGCCGCGGCCGACGAGCCGCGACGCGATGCGCACGCGCTTGTCGTTCACGTAGACGCCGCCGACGTCGATGATGGCACGGATGCGGCGGCGCGACAGCTCGAGCCCCGCCTGGACCAGGAAAACGTCGAGGCGGAGGCCCACGTGTGCGGCGCCGACCGTCAGGTTGAAAGACTTCATGGCGTCGTGCGACCCGGAAAGGGGGGCAGCACGAGCTCCTGGTCGCCCGGCACCCAGCGTTCGAGCCGAGAGCGCAAATAGCTGACGATCGTCTGAAACGCCGGCGGCAGATTCTCGGACCGGGACAGGATCGACCAGAGCGCGAGCGCGAGGTAGGTGGAACTATACCCGGACGCCAGCTTGATCAGGCAGGTGGCGACGGAGTGCCCGTCTTCGGGAAGCGACACAACGACCAGCAGGCCGTCGGCGCCTTCTTTTGCGATGACTTTGCCTTTGGTGACTTCCATCAGGTCGGAGTCGAGCCGGCCGTAGCCGCCGACGAGCCGGATGTTGCTCGTCCAAAGCTGCTTCAGCGCCTTGTACTTCGGGTCTTCGGACAGCGCGAGGCGTTCCCAGAGATTGACGTGCGCCTTGGCGGTGCACGCGATCGTCGGCAAGCCGCAACTGTCGGTCATCCAGATCGGTTTTTCCTGCAGCAGCGAGCCGACCAGGTTGGCGAGCTTCTTCTGCACCGGATGCTCGACGTCCCAATAGTGGTCCATCGGGAAGTCGTGCTTCTTGCACGAGGCGAGCGCGAGCAGGTGCTTGCCCGAGCAGGGATGGTGCAGGCGCGAGGGCTGCACGCCGCTGGTCTGCATCACCGACGAGATCGCCGGATCCAGCGGAAAGCCGCGAGGGCAGAACAGCTCGCTCTCTCCGGCGCCGGCCGCCGCGCTGAGCTTCCTCAGCTCCTCCAGGTGGAGCGGTTGGCCGGAGTGCGACGCCAGGCCGAGCGCCCAGAAGGCCTCTGGACCGGTGATGTCGCTCGCGAGAAATTGCCAGGGTTTGAGCAGCGAGCGCGCGATGATCGTGACCTGGGGGTCCGACCCGTCGAGCCGTTTGCCTTCGCATTTGAAGTAGCTGACGCCGCTGATCACGACCTCGGCGACGCCTTTGCGCGCCAGAGCGAAGAGAGGGGTGAGATCGGAGAGGACGGTCGTGATGTCGGTACGGAGGGTCACTTGAGCTTTCAGCCGCAGAACTGCGGCAACACGTCGGTAGCGAACTGCCGCATCTGTTTGACGATCGCGGCGTTGTCGGATTGGTTGAACTCGAACCAGAGCATCAGCCGGTCGTTCGCCTTGAAGCCGTGCGGGTCGGCCGGAGACAGCTGCTGCTTGATCATGGTGCTGTCGCCGATCAGGGCGCGCTCCATGAGCATGGCTTTGTCGGGAACCTGGGCGGTGCCGCGCATCGCCTCGATGTAGGTGTCGAAGCAAGCATCCGCCCGCCGGCGGGCGACCTTGGGGTCGGAATCGATGAACACGAGCACCGTCCGCGGCATCCGGTCGCGCCGCCACTCGCGGCCGGCGTCCCGGCAGCGCGTCGTCATCTCGGCGTGGATGGCGTCGATCGCTTTGGGAGGGGTGAACGAGAGGTTGAAGAGGTCGAGGTCGGCGTACTTCATGCCGGCTTCGCGCGCGATCGGGCAGGACGAGCCGAGCACGAAGTTGAGTTCGGGAGCGCCGCCGACCGAGCCCAAGGCCGGCACCAGCGCCAGCGGCTCGAAGAGCCAGCGCGGCTCGTAGGCGACGCCGTCGACCGGGCAAAGGCGGAGATCGTTTTTTTCCAGGGCTTCCTGGGCCTTCGCGAAGGCTTCGTCGGTCCGGAAATGGGCGCGGGTGATGCGGCGCCGGGTCACCTCCGCCGAGCTCAGCGTCTCGCCCGCGGAAAGACGCAGAAAGATCTCGAGCGCTTCCACGAAGATCAGCTGCTGGTACTGCGGCCAGAGGATCTTTTCCTCGGGGCTTCGCGGTACGATGCCGAACGGCTGGTTGATGTAGGGAAACCGGCCGGCGGCGAGCCCGATGTCGAGCTTCCTCGGCGTCTTCCTCAGGCGGTTGAGGAAGGCGAGGGACCGGACGCGGTCGGCGGCGGCGATCGGACCACCGTTGCCTCCGACGATGTTCAGGATCGCCGTGCCGAAGCCGATGCGGCTCGTGCGCTCGAAGAGTATGTTGGCGAGCTGAAGCGAGTCGGCGTTCAGCCCGACCTCGCCCTCGTAGTGCGGGATGACGGGATCCTTGTGGCGCTTCTGCACTTCGCTCGAGAAGTGCGACTCCGCTACCCAGATCGTCCCGAAGCCGAGCTTCTCCGCCTCGTCGACCTGGTGGAAGAACTGCTCGAACACCTGGCGGTCCGAGAGCTTCGGGGTCACCGAGTCGATCCGTCCAACGGAATGGAAAAGATCAAACTTCATCGTGGCTTATCTTACGGTTTTCGGGCGTAAATCCAAGCCCAAAAGATGAACAGGCCTTGGAACGGCAACCGCAAGTAAAGAAAGACCGGAGTCATGTCCGGAAACAGCTCCGGATGCAGCGCCATGTGGATGTTCGCTGGGAAAACGGCGATCAAAAGCGCGATCAAACCCCAGGCCGCCCGGCGTCGCGTAGCCGGGACGATCACGAGGATGCCGAGCAAAAGCTCCGCGATGCCGCTCACCTGAACCATGAGCTCGGGCTCCGGAACGTACGGCGGTACCATCGGCACGAAGAAGCCGGGATTCACGAAGTGGCCAATGCCGGCGACGATGAAGAAGAAGCCGAGCAGGTAGTTGAAAAACTTTTTCAGAAACAGTCTCCGAGGACGTCCATGAGCGTCTTGCCCGTGCTGCCGGGGATGACGGTGTCGTGAAGACCTAGGTAACCCGTGCCTTCGTTGCTCGCTTTGATGAGGAAGTCTTTCAGCTGGCCGACGTCCCCGTCGAGAGGCACGTGGCAGTGATAAAAGCGGGCTTTGACGC
>JAYVBB010000009.1:0-4542 GCA_043750715.1 Pseudomonadota bacterium
ATGGTGACTGACCCCATCTTTCTCTCTTCAATCGAGTTCGTCCGCCGCCGTCGCGCCGAAGCTTCTGCCGCTGCCTTCCATTGGCAGAAGCCGCGCGGCCTCTCCCTCCGGCAGCTCCTGGACGGCCTTGAGCTTCTTCACGATAACCCGACCCCGCCTTTGTGCGTCGTCGATGACGTTTCCCGCCTCCTGGATCTTCTTCTGCACTTTGCCCAGGATGTCGTCGAACTTGCCGAATTCGGTCTTCGCCGCACCGAGAATTTCCCAGACCTCGCTCGACCGCTTCTGGATCGCGAGCGTCCGGAAGCCCATTTGCAGGGCGTTTAGAGTGGCCGCGAAGTTGGCCGGACCCGTTACCGTCACGCGGTAGTCGCGTTGCAGCGTTTCCAGAAGTCCCGCGCGGCGCGTGACTTCGCCGTAGAGACCTTCCGTCGGCAGGTACATGAACGCGAAGTCGGTCGTGTCGGGAGGTGACAGGTACTTTTGGCTGATGTCCTTCGCCGACGCCTTGATGAAGACCTCCAGCGCTTTGATTTCGAGCTCGGCGGCGACCAGGTCGCCGCGGTCGTGGCAGTCGACCAGACGGTGGTAGTTTTCCATCGGGAACTTGGCGTCGATGGGGAGCCACACGAACTCCTGGGTGCCCTCACCCTTGCCCGGCAGCTTGATCGCGAATTCGACCCGGCCGTTGTGCTCTTTCTTCGTCTGGATGTTGACCCCGTACTGCTCGGGCGCGAGCAGCTGCTCGAGGAGAGTGCCGAGCTGGATCTCGCCCCAGATGCCGCGGGTTTTGACGTTGGTCATCACCTTCTTCAGGTCGCCGACGCCGATGGCCAGCGTCTGCATCTCGCCGAGGCCCTTGTGGACGGCCTCGAGGCGGTCACCGATCATCTTGAACGACTCGCCGAGGCGGCGTTCGAGCGTCCCTTCGAGCTTCTCCGACACCGTCTGCCGCATCTGCTCGAGCTTCATGTTGTTGTCGGTCAGGAGCCGCCCCAGCTGCTCTTCGTTGGCGCGCTGGACGCGAGTCAGCTGATCCTCGACGCCACGCCGGAGGTGGTCGGTCATTTCGCGGAGCTCTCTGCGGCCCTCGGAAAGGTCGCCCTTGATCAATTTCAGGATGGCGAACGTCGCCCCGCCGCCCGCGATTGCCAGGATCAGCAACCCGACCAGCGATACCCAGAGATCGGTCATTTCGTGGTGCCCTTGTTCGCGAGATTGTTCACGACTTGCATCAGGTCCATCGGCAGCGGAAAGACGATCGTCGTCGTCGATTCCGAGGAGATGTCGAACAGGGTCTGGAGATAGCGCAACTGCAACGTCACGGGGTTGGACTGCATCAGGTCGGCGGCTTCCCGGAGCTTGGTCGCGGCCTGCATTTCGCCTTCGGCGGAGATGACCTTGGCGCGCCGTTCCCGCTCGGATTCGGCTTCCCGAGCCATTGCCCTCAACATATCAGGCGGCAGGTCGACCTGCTTGATTTCCACGGCTTGGACTTTGATTCCCCACGGCGCGGTGTTCTCATCCAGGATCTTCTGGATCTGCGTGTTGATGCGCTCGCGCTGGGTGAGCAGCTCGTCCATGGTGTGCTCGCCGACGATCGACCGGAGGTGCGTCTGGGCCAGTTGGCTCGTCGCGTAGAGGAAGTTTTCGATGACGATCACGGCGCGGATCGGCGACACGACCTTGAAATAGAGGACGGCGTTCACTTTCAGGCTGACGTTGTCGCGCGTGATGACGTCCTGCGGCTCGACGTCCATGGTGACCACCCGGATCGAGACGCGCACCATTTTGTCGATCAGCGGAATGAGCAGAAAGAGGCCGGGGCCTTTTTCTCCGGCGAGCACGCGACCGAGGCGAAAGACCACCGCCCGCTCATATTCCGGGATGATCCGGACCGACGAGAAGAAAAACATCAGGACCAGGAACAGAACGATGACCAGACCGATGGTTGCCATTAGGGGTTCTCCTTGCGAACGTCCAATTCCAGATTCGTCACTGCCAGCACTCGCACTCTGTCGCCGCGGACGACGGGTCCGGAGGCATTGGCGGTCCAGATGGTACCGCCGAGCTTGATCTGACCTTTGCCGGTCGCAAAGTCCGCCAGGGCGGTCCCGAACTCGCCGATCATGGTTTCGTTTCCGGACTGCAGCGGGGCCCGCTTGGCCCTCACCGCGAGATAACTCAAAGCCGCAAACCCCGCGCCCACGGTGACCACGCCGGGAAGAATCGCATAAAGCGAGACGCGAAGGCCCGACTCGTTCGAGGGATCGACGAGGAAGATCGAGCCCAGGACGATGGCGACCAATCCCCCGACGCCGAGCACGCCGAAGCTGGGCAGATAGGCTTCAGCTACCAACATGATGATGCCCGCGACGATCAGCGCTGCCGCTCCGTAGCTGACGGGGAGGACCGACTGCGCGATCAAAGCGAGAATCAGGCAAATGGCGCCGACCACTCCCGGAAAAAGCATGCCCGGATGAGTAAGCTCGTAGCCGAGGCCGGCGAGACCCGCCATGAACAGCAGGTAAAAGAGGTTCGGGTTGGACAGGATTTCGAGGAGCTTCTGCCGGAGGCTCTTCGCGTAAGTGATGCGCGGGGCGCCCTTGGTCGCAAGCTTCACCGCCGCGTTGCCTGGCTGCACCGTGACGACCCTGCCGTCGATCTTGTCCATGAGATCCGGCAGGTCTTTCGCGATCAAGTCGATGACCTTGTTGTCGAGCGCTTCCTTGTCCGTGACCGAAACCGACGTCGCGACGAAGGAAACGCCCATGTCGACGTTGCGGCCGCGGGTGTTACAAATCGATTCCATGAAGGCGACCGTGTCGTTGGTCACCTTGCGGTTCATCTCGCTGTCTTTGTCGCCGCCGACGTTCTCGCCGTTGCCTTCCACCGGGTGCGAGGCGCCGATGTTGGTTCCCGGCGCCATCGCGGCGACGTTTGCCGCGAGCGTGATGAACGCTCCGGCGCTGCCGGCGCGGGAGCCCGACGGCCCCACCCAGACGACGACGGGAAACGGCGCCGCGAGCATCAGCTTGACCATGTTGCGAGTGTTTTCGAGCGCTCCGCCGGGAGTGTCCAGCTTCACGATCAGGCCGGCGTGGCCTTCGGTTTTTACTTTGTCCATGGCTGCGGAGAGAATGTCTTCCGACGCGGCGCCGATCAGGCCGATGTCGACGATGGTCCAGGCGCCCGTGGTTTCCTCCGGATCAGGCTCCCCGAAGGCGGACAGACCCCCGAGCAAAAGGGCGAGCGCCGCCCAGGTCCGCCAAAAAAGCTTCATGGACTGAGCCGGGCCATGGCGCGCTTGAGGTCGTTCCAGGCGAGGCGCTTGTCTTCCGGACGCGCCAACAGGTCTCGGGGATGAATCGTCGCCATGGCGCCTTCCGGACAGCCGGCCGCGGCGGTGGATCCCAACGGAATGATCAGCTCGACGTCGTGGGCGTCCAGGAACGGGGGGAAATCGGCGAGGCAGTCGACGATGACGTGGACGCCCGTGAGCTGCATCGCGGCGATCATTTTCGTCAGCAGGTCCTTCTCGGCAACCGAGAAGCCCGTGTCGCCGACGAAGGCGACCTGCACCCGCGTTTTGGCGGGCGCCGGAGCGACGTTTGCGGACTTGTCCGCCGAAGCCTTGGCGAAGGCGGAAAAGCGCAGGCCACGGTCTTTCAGCCAGAGGACGTAGGCACCGAGTTGGTCGTGGGACGCTTGCATGGAAGCGTTTATAGCAAGAGACCGCAGAGCGGGCGAGCCTTTACGGACGGTCCGAAGGCCGCGATTTCATTAAGAAGCTATTCGCCCGCGACTGCGTCGGGCGGCGACTTGAATGCCGCATTCTTTCGCCTCAGCCATGCAGCGGTCCTTGTTGGCTCCGAGCTGCGCGGCGCGGCGATAAAGCAGGGCGGCTTTCGCCCATTGCTGGGTCTTCCGGTGCGCTTCGGCGAGCATCAGGAAGGCGTGCGGATTGTCGTTGTTCAGCGAGACCGCCTTGTTCAGCGCGTCGAGGGCTTCCGGAATCTTGTTCAGCCCGAGCAGCGTTTCGCCCATCACGGCGAAGACCTCGGCCGAGGGGCCGACCTTGGCGCAGACCTGGAGCGAGCTGAGCGCGTTGGTGAAGTCCTTCTTCTTGAGGAAGATCATCGCCTTCATGCGCAGGGCCTGGGAATTTTCGGGTTCCCGTTCGATCAGGTCGTTGCAGACCTGCAGCGCTTCGTCTTCGCGTTCCTGGCGGAGGAGAAGGCTCGCGAGCAGGATGTAGGTGTCGTTGCGCTCCGGATGCGCCGCTTTCTCGTCCTTCAACAGGAGCTCGGCTTTTTTCGGTTCGTTCGCCGCCAGCGCGCAGCGAACCGCGGCGTCGAGGGCCTTGGTGATTCCCGGATGATAGCGGCGCACGCGTTTGAAGTAATAGATGGCCTTGTCGAGGTTGTCGGCCATCGCGTAAGCCTGGCCCATTCCCATCAGCGCGTTGAGGCGCTTCGGGTCCTCCTGGAGCGCGACGCGGAAGTGCTCGACGGCGCCCAAGGCGTCGCCTTCTTTGATGAG
>JAYVBB010000010.1:0-1711 GCA_043750715.1 Pseudomonadota bacterium
TATTCCAGAACGAGGGTGCTGGAATACGTCGTCGAATGACCACGTCGGCATCGCATGCTTCGCGCGTCGTTGAATGCGAATTCGAGCTGCCGTAACGCCGCACCTCGAAAATGACCCTGATCAGTCCGTCACGACGATGCGGGCCGCTGGATAGTACGGCACGCGCGCCGGGTCGGCGTCGGCGAGGAACAGCCAGCGCAGCAACGCCTGATAGAAACCGAAGAGCGGTACTTTCAGAGCAATCTGCTCACGAAGCGTTTCCCGCCGCATCTTGAAGCCGGCGTGGCTTTCCCGCGTCAGGTGCTCTCTCTCGTTGAAGTAGACGCGCAGCGGCTGGATCTGAATTTCGAACGTCTTGCCGGACCACTTGACGACCGATTTCATCGCCGTCCAGCCTGAGGATTTGCGCTTTTCCGCATCGAGGTAGTCTTTCGCCTCAATCAGTTCCAGCGCCTCGCCGTCGAAGGTCGCATTCAGCAAGGCCTGATGCGCCGGGACGACGTCGCTCGGCATGCCGACGACGATCTTCAGGCCGAAGACGTCTTTCACGAAGAAGCTCAAGTGGCTCATTTGCTTGTCCCGGCGCACCATCCCGTCGAGATCGAAGATCTCGTCGACGACTTTGTTCCAGATCTCTTCCTCGGCCTTGATCCGGCTGATGAGCTTCTGGATGCGCAGAGTGTTCGGCTCCGTCGGCTGGTATTCGACGAAGTTGGCGACCAGCGAGGCGGTACTCCAGGCTTCGCCGACCCTGAAGCGGAGCTTGTCGATCTGGCGCGTGCCGAGGTCGATGTCGGAAGTCGAATAGAGGTCACCGACCGCGATCTGCTGCGACAGGATAAAGCGCTCTTTCGTCAGCTCCCACTCTCCGATGACGACACTCTGGACGTCGTATGCGGGCAGGAACTCCTTGCTGACACCTTCCGCCAGGCGGTGGAGCTTTTCCTCTCCGCGCAGAATCATCGCCAGGAAGGTCTGCTTCACTTCCTTCAGGCGGGACCGCGAAAAAGCCATCTCCACGGTCGCACCCGGGACCTCGACGGTCTCTCTCAGGTGCGACAAAAATCCGGTGAGGTACGAAACGAACCCGTTGAGCGCGGGCTCTTCGGTCACCATCCCGAGGGGAGACCGAACGGAGACCTCGTCTTGCTCAACCATCTTTTGCCTACGCTCCCGTGCAGCTACCCAGCATGCCCAGGATCAAGCATAGACCCGAGACTACGGTGAAGACCAGCACGAACCAACGTTTGCTCTTGTTCGGCACGACTCCTCCCTGAGGGTGAGGTCATTCGGTCGGCGGACCCCACGCGGGCGTTTGCGATTCGTACAAACCAGTGTTCAGCGGCCTCTGGGCGCTGCCGTCCCGGTTCATGACGAAGAGGCCTTTGATGCCCTTCACGTCACGACCTTGTGTCCGATTGGATTCGAAGACGATCATCTGGCCGTTGGGCGACCAGCTCGGATGCTCGTTGTCGCCGCAGCGAATCGTCATCCGCTCGAGATTGGTTCCGTCGGGATTCATCATGAACATGTCGAACCGGTCGATGTCCTTGTCGTAGCCGGCGAAGGCCAACTTGTCGGATTCCGGCGACCATGACGGCGTCGCGTTGTACCAGCCGGCGTAGGTCAGGCGCTTGTCGCTGACGACGCGAACGTCGGTCTGACCCTCCCATTTCAGCTCTGCGCGGAAAATGTGCGGGTTGCCGAAGCG
>JAYVBB010000011.1:0-5951 GCA_043750715.1 Pseudomonadota bacterium
CGGTCGGCATCGGCCGGTAGGGATCGCCGCTCCGGGTGTCGGTCTCACGCACGGGACTTCCGGCGTCGGCCGCTTGTGCGTGGTTGGCGGCGTCGGGACGCAGTACGAGGCTCAGGCTGGCGCCGTCGGTGGTCGCCCAAGCGAGGCGGAGCTTGAGGTGCTTGAGTCCGAGCACGCGGGGCTGCTCGATCATAGCCGGCGCGGGTGACGGCTGCTGCACGGCGGCGGGAGCGGGGCGCCGCGCCGCGTCGATGTACGAGAGAGCCGCGTCGACGTCGTAGGACAGAGTCGTTGCGCGCACTTCCTTCGCTTCTTCGGCCGCGGTTGCGACGGACGCGCTCAGGGCTAAAAAGGCGGGAATCGATGCGCACAGCAGGTAACTCAAACTTGCCTCTCGTCAAAAACCGGACGCCATTCCATTGGCGCTACGTGCCAGCTTTTTGACGCCCGGGGACCGTCAAGAAACCGTGACTGGGCTTGGTCGTTCCAGCAAGAAACCGCGTATACGTCCGTGGTCTTACATAATGCCCAAACGGCATCGCTTTGACACTGATTTTGCATGGTACGGAAAGAATTCCCAGCAACTGCCTTAAAGCTCAAGCACAAAGCCACCGACAAGCTCGGTAGGTAAAAATACGCTGGCACGGCTTTTGTATACCTAGAGGCACCATGGCCGAGAAAAAAGAAGAAAAGAAAGACGAGAAGGCTGCTGACAAGAAGGCCGACAAGCCCGAAGTCACGCCGGAAGAAGCCGCCGCGAAAGCGAAGAAGCGGAAGCTCCTTCTCCTTATCGTCGCGGGCGTCGTCCTGACGGGCGGCATCGGCGCCGGCCTCGCCGTGTTCCTTGCCGGCGGCGAAAAATTGGCCGCGAAGTCGGTTGAAGAAGGCCACGGCGAAGAGAAAAAAGCCGAAGAGCACGGCGAAGCCAAAAAAGAAGATGCCGCGGCGAAAGCCGAAGGCCACGGCGAAGCGAAGAAAGAAGAGAAGGCGGCCGAGCACGGCGAAGCGAAGAAAGAAGGCGGCGAAGCCAAAGCCGGAGAGCCGCGCAAAGACGCCCCGAAGGTCGCCAAACTCGAAAACGTCGACTTCGGCTGCACGATGCCGTTCCAACCCTTCCACCTCAACCTCGGCAACCCTCTCGAGAACCGCTACATCCGCCTCGAAATCTCGGTCGAGTACGGTTGCAACGACGAAACCAAGGCGGAGCTCGAACGCCGCCTGCCGCAGCTGAAGGACGCCGTCATCGCCGTGACGCGCCGCAAGACCCGCGAATTCCTCCTCGGACCCGACGGCATGGAACAGCTCCGCAAGGAGATCCAGACCCGGGTCAACCACTACATGACGAAGAAAATCGACGACGTGTTCATCACGGACATTCTGATCGAGTGATGCTCCGGGGCACGCCCGTGCCCCTCCTCTCTTCCCCCGTCCCCAAAGTCCCCTAGTGCTATAAGTTCCCCACCCCTTAACAAGTCAGGTCCTATGAACCAGGTACTTTCGCAGACGGAAGTCGATGCGTTATTGTCCGCCGTTTCGGACAACCGCGTCGATTCTGACGACATGGGCGACGACTCGATGAAGAGCGGCGTCGTCCAGTACGACCTCGCCAACCAGGACCGGATCATCCGTGGCCGGATGCCGACCCTCGACATCATCCACGACCGATTCATCCGGCTCTTCCGGGTGACGCTGTCGAACGCGCTGCGCAAAATGGCCAACCTGAGCGTCAACTCGACCGGTCCGCTCAAATTCTCCGAATTCATGAACTCGCTGCCCCTGCCGTCCTGCCTCAACATCCTCCGCCTGGACCCGTTGCGCGGCGCCGCCGTCATGGTGATCGAGTCGAAGCTGCTTTACGCGCTCGTCGACAGCTTCTTCGGGGGCAACGACGTCCCGTACACCAAGATCGAAGGCAAGGACTTCACCCAGATCGAAATCAAGATCGCCCGCCGCGTAGTACTGTCTGCGATCGACGACTACGAAAAAGCCTGGGAGCCGGTCTATCCCTTGAAAGTGGGCTACAGCCGGACCGAGATCAACCCGCAGTTCGTTGCCGTCGTGCCGCCCTCGGACGTCGTCATTGCGACGACCTTCGACGTCGAGCTCGAGAAAGTCTCGGGCACGATCAAGATCGTCATCCCATACGCGACCCTCGAGCCGATCAAATCGAAGTTGTCCGTCGGTTTCCAAAGCGAGCAGCTGGAAGTCGACTTCATCTGGATCAACAGGATCAAAGAGCAAATCATGGGCACGTCCGCGAACGTCCTCGTGAAGCTCGGCGAAGCCGACATCGCGCTGCGCGACCTGATGGAGCTCCAGGCGGGCGACATCATCCAACTCGACAGCGACGCGACGATGCCGCTCGACATCCAGATCGAAGGCATTCCGAAATTCAAAGGTATCCCGGGGCTGCTGAAAGGCAACCGTGCCCTGAAGATCGTCGAATCCCTCATTGACGTTTAACCAGGGTGCGCAAAGGAGAAGAGTATGAGTAACGAAGGTGGCGGCGGCATGGCACCCGAGGACTTTGGCCTCGGTTCCGACTTCGACGACGCGTTGGCAGAAGCGACCGGCGGCGGCGGCGCCAAGAAAGAAGAAGGCGGTGGCGGCGGCGGTGGCAGTACGCTAATGGGCGACGAGAAGCTTCCGCGCACGGACTTCTCCAAACTCAAGATGATCCTCGACATTCCGCTCAAAGTCTCGGTCGAGCTCGGCCGGACCAAGATGCTGGTCAACGACTTGCTCCAACTCGGTCAAGGCTCGGTCATTGAGCTCGACAAGATCGCCGGCGAGCCTATGGAAATCCTCATCAACGACAAGCTCGTGGCCATGGGCGAAGTCGTCGTCGTCAACGAAAAGTTCGGCGTCCGTTTGACCGACGTCGTGTCCCAGTTCGGTCTCGGTGACCTCGCGCATTCCGACAAAGCCGGCTAAGCAACCCCGCCCCGTCTCCCGTCCTCTAGGAGTTCCCCTTGCGTACCCACCTCACGCTAGCGAGCCTTTTGCTCGCCGCCCATCCCGCGCTCGCCGCCGGCAAGGCCAAAACCGCGCCGGCTGCGCCGAAACTCGTCACGATCGGCGAGATCGACGGCGAAACCGACGCCAAGATGACGATCGTCAACGTCCGTCTCGACAAAGCGCCGACGGCTCAGGCGACGTTCGAGCTGCAGGACCACGGCTCGTTCTTGCAGCTGAACCTCAAAGACGCGATCGTGCCGGAGCCGGGGAAATTCTTCGAAGGCTCGAATCCCTATCTGCCGAAGATCGCCGTCTTCCAGGTCGGTCCGAACGAGGCCGGCATCCGCTTCTTCGCGAGCAAGAACACTGCCAAGATCAAGCAGGCGTTGAGCGCGGAAGCGCTCGGCAACCGCATCATGCTCACCATCGACAACGCAAAGCTCGAAGGTCTGTTGGCGCAGGCGCCGGCGCCGGCGAACGCCGAACTCGTCGGACCCCCCGCCGAGTTCGCGACCAGGATGCCGACCGTTGAAAGCATCATCGCCCAAACCCAGGTCAGCAAAGACATTCCGGAACCCGCGGCTCTGTTCAAAGGCGACGCCAAAGCCGTCGCGAGCGCCAAGCTTGGCTCGGGCGGCCTCGATCTCCGCGGCAAGCTGATCAACGTCTCGATCTTCTCCGGAGCTCTCCTCGGCCTGCTCGGACTCACGTATCTCTTCAAGCCGTATCTGCGCCGCAAGGCGCAAGCCAAAGGCTTCGTGCAGGAAGCCGGCATCAGCATGAAGTCGCTCGCGACGTTGCCGCTTGCCGCCCGCCAGAAAATTCAGCTCATCCAGGTCGGCAGCCAGCAGATCCTGCTCGGCATCGGACCTGACAGCGTGACTTTTTTGACCACGATCGCCGGCGGTTCTCCCGCCGCCGCCGTCGCCACGGCGGCCGCCGCGACGCCGCTCGCGACGCAGGCGATTCCGCAAAGCTTCTCCCGCATGCTCTCCGAGCGCTCCGAAGCCCTCGAGATGAAGCAGGCTCCCGTCCTCAAGAAACTTCCCGGCAACGATGCCGAGTCGTTGGCCCTGCCAAAGGCCTCCGAAAGAAAAACCGAGACGGCGAAGCTTTCCGGTGGCCGGATCAGCGTTTCCGTCGGCGAAGACGGCGTCAAGCAAGTCGCCCCGCGCAAAACCAAAGAGCTCGCCAAGGATGACGGCGAAGGTCAAAAAGCCATCGACGACGTGACCCGCATGATTCGCGAAAAACTCAAAACCTTGCGGACGATCTGATGACCAAGGCTCGCCAAATTCTGGCTCGGTTGCTGCCACTGGCGGCGCTCCTCGGCCTATTCCTTTGCCTCCTCCCGGCATCCGAGGCGAAGGCGCAGGCCAAGATCCCGACCATCAGCCTCGACCTGAAAGAGACCGACGATCCGAGCGACATGGTTCCGGCGGTCAAGATCGTCGCGATGCTCACCATCATGTCGATCGCCCCGGCCATTCTACTGATGATGACGTCCTTCACGCGAATCCTCGTCGTACTGAGCTTCGTCCGCCAGGCTCTCGGTACGTCGACGATGCCGCCCAACCAGGTGATCCTGGGCCTCGCCCTCTTCCTCACCATGTTCACCATGGCGCCGGTCTGGGATACGGTGCGGGACAAAGCCTACAACCCCTACATCGAAAAGAAGATCACGCAGGAGCAGGCGATCGACGAGCTGATCAAGCCCGTGCGCAAGTTCATGCTCGCCCAAACGCGAGAGAGCGACCTCGAGCTCTTTTTCGGCGTCAGCAAACAGCCCAAGCCGAAGACCGCCGAAGACGTCACGATGTCGACGCTGATGCCGGCTTTCATGGTTTCAGAGCTCAAGACCGCCTTCCAGATCGGCTTCCTGATCTACATCCCCTTCCTCGTCATCGACATGGTGATCTCGTCGGTACTCATGGCGATGGGCATGATGATGCTACCGCCGACCGTCGTTTCCCTGCCCTTCAAGCTGATCCTCTTCGTACTCGTCGACGGGTGGTCACTCATCGTCGAGAACATCGTCAAGAGCTTCAACCTTTAGAGGTACGCCGTGACTGATCAGACCGTCATCGATCTCGGTTCCCGCGCGGTGTGGGTAGCGATCCAGGTGGCCTCCCCGGTCCTATTGATGGCCCTGGTCGTCGGCGTGCTGGTCTCCATCGTCCAGGCCGCGACCCAGATCCAGGAGCAGACCCTGACCTTCGTACCCAAGATCCTGGCGATCACCGTCGCCATGATCGTCTGCGGTCCCTGGATCCTCGAGCTGATGCGCGGGTTCACGATCGACCTCTTCAACGGCATTCCTGGAGTGACGCACTGAGGTGAGCCCGCTACCGGATCCCAACCAACTCCTGATTGGTGCGCTGGCCTTCCTGCGTATCACGGGGATCCTTTTCGCTTTGCACATCATCGGCGACTCGCCGACGCCCGTGCGCGCGCGGATACTCGCCGGACTGGCGCTGACCATCGGTCTCCAAAAAGCGATCCCAGTCTCCTGGGCTCCGACGCTGACGGTCGACGTGCTCCAGGTCGCGGTCTACATATTCCGCGAGCTGCTGATCGGCCTGGTCACGGGCTTCATCGCCCGTGTCGCCTTCGACGGCCTGGTCATGGCGTCGAGCATCGTCGCCTATCAAATGGGTTTCGGTACCGCGAACCTCTTCATGCCGGACTACTCCGAGCGCCTCGACAGCTTCACCGCGTTCCACCGGATGCTCGTGATGTTGATCTTTCTGTCACTCGGGCTCCATCACATCTTCATCGCGGCGATCGTGGACTCCTTCAAATTGATCCCGGGCGGGACGGCTCAGCTCAGCGGCTCGCTCGCAACTCTGCTGATCACGATCACGGGCGGTATGATTGCCGTCGCGATTCAGCTTGCCGCCCCGATTCTCGTCGCTCTGATGTTCACGATGGCTGCGCTCGGACTCATCGCCCGCGCCGTGCCGAACATGAACGTCTTCGTCATCAGTTTCCCG
>JAYVBB010000012.1:0-2862 GCA_043750715.1 Pseudomonadota bacterium
GGACTCACCATCGACCCGACGACACGCGCCGCCTGAAACTCTGCGAGGCCCACCCAACGGTCCCCTCGCGCGATCTCCCGACGGCGCAGCTCGTCCACGGGGCAGTCGAGCATGACCGTGAGCGGCTTCAACGGTGCTATGTACGACTCGAACAGGCGCTGACGCAAGTCATAGAGCGGGCAGTCGAGGATGACGTCCAGACCTGACGCGACCAGCGCCGCCGCACTGCGAAAGTAAGCCGTCCACAGCGCGTCCCAGTTCACGTTCTGAGTCTTGCTCGATTGACGCAGACGGGCGAGCTCATCGTCCGGCATCGTTTCGAGCAGCGTGTCGATCGAGTAGTAGTAAAGCGGGGACGAATGGTGGGCCTGCACCCACTTCGCCAGCGTCGATTTTCCCGAGCTGCTGGTGCCGTTGATGTAGACGACCGTCATACCCCGGCCTCAGCTGGCCTTTTTGTCTTCGCCGAAAGTCTTGCCTTCGTTCGCGGGACCGGCGCCGTGGCGACGTTCGATCTGCTCGGCCAGGTGGTTGAGCTTGGCGACGAGGGTGTGCATTTCGTCCTTTTCGCGGATCTTGCAGCGCTTCTTGTAGTCGCCCGAGGCGAACTGGTCGACGAAGCGTTCGATCGAAACGAGCGGACCGTAGTAACGGTGCGTCAGGCGGAAGACGACGGCGAAGAGCGTGACGATGAACGCGGCGAACATGATGCTGATGCGGATGGCGTTCGTGTAGAACACGTCGTTGGTCACGAGCTCCCATTTGAGGTTGGGATCGACGACGTTGAAAATGCCCATGACGTGCTGATACTGCTCCGTGAATGCGGCCACGAACATGAAGGCGCAGACGCCGACGAAGGCCACGGAGATTCCGATGACGTACAGGCCGAATTTGATCTGTTTGAAGGGCTCGATGACCGTCGATTTGAGGTTTCGACGAGGGCGGTCCTTCTTGAGAATGGCTTTGTCCGACACGGCGTTCCCTTTCCTAGGAGTAGTCGCCTTAAGATTCGGAGCATTGCAGCAAAACCTTAGGGCGGAGACTCGCGCAATGCTAAAATCCTCGGATAAACTCCTAGGAGAACCCCATGCTTACCCGAACGTTGTTCGCGCTTTCTCTAGTCCTCGGCGTCGGCTGCAAAGCCCGGCAGGACTCGCAACAAGGCTCGGGAGTCGCTGCTTTCGACCGGGAGCCGGCGCCCGCCTCGTTCGACGAGCTCCTGGCCCGCCTCGATGCCGATCTCGAAGCCGCGAAGCCCGGCATGGCGTCGATGCCCGTTTCGGAGTCCAGCCAAAGCTTCGCGCTGGACAACAGTTCCCAGGCCGGCGTCATCGTCCAAATCGTGGAGCAGCTTACCGCCATGAAGGACGCGGAGCTGACGGCCGATCGCGTGGCGCTGCAAAGCATGGTCAACACTTTGGAGAGCATCCAGCAGAGCGCCCAAAAAGGCCTGACTCCGGAAGAAAACCAACGCCTCACGACCGCTCTCGTGCGCGTGCGCGCGATCCTGGCGCTGCCCGTCGTGACGGAACAAGGTCAGAAGCCGGCCGAGAAGCAACCGGCGCCAGTGGAAAAGCCGGAGCTCGTCTGTAAGGATTCGGGCTCCGCCAACGGCTACGGATGGTCTGCGTACGATAAGAACGCCCAGCGCATTAACCGAGTCAACGGCAACGACGACGCAATGACGAAAGCACAGTGCGAGATCGCGATCGCCAACGTTCGCGACGGCTTGATGTGTGGAAGCATCATCAGTCTCTGGGCCTTCGTCACTGACGTCAAAACCGGAAACCCGATCGGTGACGTCAAAACCTATACGATCGCCGTGCGGGCCAATCGGGACGCCTGCCTCAACTCCCTGAAAGCCATGCGGCACGATGTATTTTGCGTGCAGCACTATGGCCCGGCATGGGATTGGGTCACGCTGAATCGCTACAATCCGGTCGAAAGCTCGGCCAAATTCGCATCGTTCGCCGAATGCGACGCCGGCAATCCGCGGTAAAGGATTGAAACTTCGAACTTATTTCCCTGTTGCCGGATCCGACCTTCATCAGGTAAGTTCCTGTGCCTTGGTCCTTTTATCGATTTTTAAGGAGAGAGAGCTTGCACGGCTCCAGACACAGAAGAAAGCATCCCAAAGGTCGCCGCAAAGTTGGTCGTAAAAAGCGCCGTATGATGCGCAAACGCCGTCAGCTCCGCACCGTTTAATCTCCTTCTTTTCAAACGCAAGAAGGCCCCGGGCGCTCGTCCGGTGGCCTTTTCGCGTTTTGGTCCTTCCGCCAATCCCTGCTTGGTCATATTCCAGTATTAATCGATGGTTAGCGAAACAACGCGCGTGCTATTCTTTTTCCAAGCCGCACATCGACAGCAATGACCGTCAACCTAGCCATGGGAAGACCGCAATGATCCTCGACTTTATTTGCGAATTGGACCGCGTCATCGTCAAGTGGCCGGAAAACGCGAGCTGGACCCTGGCTCAGGTCGCTGACCATACCTTGACGGGCGTCCCGCAAGTCGTCGACATCCTCTCCGACACCCTCGACCGAGAGCTCGAAGTCCACGAGTCTGTGACGCACGCCGAAGCGCACCTGGTCCTCAAGACCCTGAAAGAGCGCATGGCCGGCGAACTCGCCGCTCGCCAAAAACGCCTCGATCAGCGCCGCGAAAAAGCCATTCGCGCCTACGACGTCACGCAGGAAAAAGTGCGCGTGCTGCAAGCGGGCAAAAATCCGCGCGCCGCTTACAAAACGCTCACCTACTACGTCGCCACGCCATCGCCCGGCCACTGAACCAGTCCGACGACGCCACGCCCGGCGCCCGCGTGCTGCCCGTGTTGTCACTCGACGCGCTCACGCGCGAACTGGC
>JAYVBB010000013.1:0-2772 GCA_043750715.1 Pseudomonadota bacterium
GCCGGGAAGTCCTCGACGGGCGCGTCGGCGCCGTTGCCGCTGGAGTTGCCGCCCAGCTCGTTGACGTTGTCGGTCGGCGTCGCGCTTTCGAGCCCTTCCTGGGCGTCCAAATCCGCGTTGCTCGGAGCCGCGCCGCCGAAGTCGGCGCCTTGCCCGAAAGCCACGCCCCCCGCCCACGCTAGGCAGGCGGTAAGGAGCAAAGCCGAGACTTTTAGAGGTAGGGACCTGGCCATCGTTCAGCGACTCACAGCTTCTTGTCGAGGTTTTCGAGCTCCATCTTGGCCATCTCGGCCGCGTCTTCGTAAGGATGCTCTTGAATGATCTCTCTGTAGCGGCCTAGCGCCGTTTCCTGAAGGCCCAGCTGCCATTCGACGCGGGCCAGCTCTAGCTTGGCACGCGGAGCCCAGGCACTAGACGGGAAGTCTTTCAGGAACTCGACGAGGTTCTGGCGGGCCGTGTTGTATTCCTTGAGGTTGGACCAGCTCTTGGCGATCCAGTACTGGGCCATGCCGCCTTCGATCTTTTCGCCGAAGGTCTTCGCGATGTCGGAATACTCGACGATGGCGCGGCCGTAGCGGCCCGAGCGGTATTGATCATGGGCGCCGGCGAGCATGCCCTGGTATTTTTCGGTCTCTTCCTTGGAAAGGGCGGGCGCGCCGTCCTTTTTCGCGTCTTTGGCTTCCGCCTTGGGGTCTTTCGCATCCTTGGCGTCGACTTTGACTTCGGCGGATGGTGCCGCAGGGATTTCGGCCTTCGGCGCTTTGCCGACTTTCTGCGGATTTTTGAGCTCCTCGGGGACGAGGCCCAGCGTGATGCCTTTTTCGAGGACGCGGATCCGCTCCTTCTGGCGGTATTGCTCTTCTTCGAGCTCGTCGACGCGCGCCCAGAGCCTGGCAATCTTGAGCTCGCGCTCGTCTTCGGCCGTGGCTTTGGCCGGCGCCGCCGGCTTACCGTCCTTACCGAGCTTCGTCGAGTCTTCGCTCTTCTCGGCCTTGGCGTCGGCCTCGACCGGCTCGGACTCTTCTTTGTGAAAGAAGCTGCAGCCGCTGAGCGTAACGCCCAACAGCAGCGCCAAAGCGAGTCGTAGGAATCTCTGGTTGACCACGGGGTCCTCCGATTTTAGATGGCACCGGATTGCGAGAGTTGCTGGATGAACTGGCGGACGGCGAGGCGGACTTGATCGGACTGGCTGATGAATTCGAGGCCGAAACGGTAGGAACGCATGAAGGACGCCTGGTCCTCCTTGCCCTTGACGTGTTCTTTGATGCGTTTGAACCAACGCACTTCGACGCCGACTTCGAGCGGCTCCTGCATTGGCAGGATGAGCCTGGCGCGGTCGTCGATCAGCCCACGGCGAAGCACGGTGTTGACCGCAGGGAAACGCGTCACGGCGCAGAGTCCGCCGAAGCTCAGATCCGAAACGGCCAGGTAGCTCGCGACGTCGCGGTAGTGGGGATAGAAGGGCGGCGCGGTGACGTCGTCGGCCTGAGGCTTCCAGATGCTCAGATCGAGGAACGACATCAGGTCTTCGGTGCAGTTGTAGCGCGCGTTTTTGCGGCGCTCGATGCTGATGAGCGACGTCGGCAGCGCGACGAGGATCGCGTTCTGCTCCCGGAAGAGGATCGTCGTGACGAAAACGACTTTGGTCGCCATCATCACGAATTCGACCTGCACCCGGTCGACGGGGCCGAGGTGGCTCACGCCTTTGTCCGAGATGTTGCTGATCCGCATTCCGGGCGTCGTCGAATCCATGACGATATTGGACGCACGGCCCTTCACCGAGACGCCCGAGGCGCCGGCCGGACGCACCATGACCTGGAGACTCGCCTGGCACGTACGGCGAAGAATCCTCGTCACCCGCTGCGGGTTCGAAATTTTGAGACGGTTTTCGTTCATTTGGCTTGGGGAATATGGGAAGGGATTCTTCTATCTTATCATGGGGGCGGGGATGCAAACTAGGCAGGCACCCCGGCAGGTCCTTGGTTGACGCCTGCATTTACCCTAAATATCATCGTTTTTTTCGAGGAATGGAGAGGCCTTTGCGAGCCCGGTTGCTGACGACCCTATGCGGAACCTGTCTGGCCTTCGCCCCTTTGGGGCTGGCCCAGACCGCCCCCGAGAACGACGTCAACCCGTTCCGGAAGTCCTACTTCGCCGTCGAGCTGGCGCGGAACTACCCCATGGGGTTCACGCAGAACCGCTACGAGCCGGGTCGCTATTTTCCGTCATTTTCTTACCTCCACGACCTCGACGAGGGCTGGATCATGGGCCTCGGCGCCCAGTTCAAGATCCTCAACAAGAAAGACGTGGATCCGGCCGACGTGGACCCGGTCGAATCGGACTCCGGGTTTTTGGGGCTTTGGACGGTCTCGCACGAGACGCTTTACGTGGTTAGGCTGAACCATCCGACCTACGTGCTCGTCGGGCCCAAGATTCTTTATCTGCTGCCGACCAGGTCGGCGAAGCTGCCCCTGCAAAGAGAGCCGAGTCTTTCGAGCGAGATCGGCGGCGCCATTTCCATCGGGTTGACGCGAGTCGTCAGGGACCGCTTTTTGCTGACGATGCGGGCAGAGCGCTGGCGCGGGACGCGGACGATGAAGCTGCATGGGTTTGAAATCGCGTTTGGGATGGCTTGGGGTTTTGACTGAGTGGGTGCGCCTTCGGCGCGGTTGTGCGGGCTCGGCTTCGCCGCGCCCGATTGCGTGCCTCTGGCGGGGGCTCACCACCGGCGATCTCGACCGCCATCCGGAGCCGCGCCCTTGTGGGCGGCTC
>JAYVBB010000014.1:0-9582 GCA_043750715.1 Pseudomonadota bacterium
ACGCTCTTCGAAGCCGGCGCGCAAGGCGAGCACAAGGTGGCACGCGGATTTTTGCCCGAGCTCACGTACAGCGCGCACGCGATCACGCACCCCGCATTCCACCAGGCCATCGACGACTTCGTCGCCGAGGAGAAAGCCGAGATCGCCCGGCTCTTCGCGGAAATGGCCGCAGGCAGCCCTTACGGCGCCGGCCAGCAGCCCCAGCCGCCCGTTCAGTCGCCCTGAGAGGGCGGCGTTCCCCGGGTTTTGTTAAGGTCCGCGCCGAATCGGCATGCCGCCGTTCTTTGGAGTGACCATGCAACGCCTTTTATCGGCCGGTTATATCGCCCTGACCCTATGTGCCGCCCCGGCCCTGGCCGACGACCACCCGAACGTCTCGGCGTCCCGGTGCGAGATCGCCATCAAAACCATCGGCCTTCAGTACGACTCGCACAGCAAGACCAACGTCGCCGTCCTGCTCAAAACGAAATGGCTCGGCGACGGCGAGCTGATCGAAGCCGCCGGATTCTACGGAGACGTCAAAGCGTTCGACCTCGGCAACGAACCGAGCTGCGGCGACTGGCGCCAGTACCCCTCCGGTCCGCGCCGGGTCTTCGCGCCGACCTCCAGGCCTTCGCACACCCAGTGGGGCGAGTATTACTTCGAATTCGCCGTTTACAGCGGCGCCGTATTTTCCGCTTGCCCGGGCTACGAGTACGAATGGGACGGTGCGTTCTTCCTGCAAACGAACAAGCGGACCTACTGGCTGAACCCGCACATGGACGCCGGCCAGCAGTTCACGTTCGACCGCAACGCCGCCGAGATCCTGGGCCGTCATCAGTGGCCGGATCTCGACATGAGTTACTACGACCCAGCCGACTGCCGCTGATCAAGGTCTGGCGATGATCGTCAGGGGAACGTTCGTGCAGCTGCCCATGTGGTCGTGCTGTGTCGAACGAGCCTCGGGCGCCACGGCGAAGTACTTGAGAAGCGAGTCCGCGTCGCGGGTCACGTTCGGGCGGTTGGCGATTTCGAGCAGCATCACCCAGACGCCGTGCTCGAAGTAGGCCCAGTCCTCGAAAGCACCGGCGGTCGGATAGATCGCGTCGGCGTGGGTTCCCGTGGAGTAACGGTTGACGGCCACCACCTGTTGACTCATCGCCTGAAACGCGGCGTGATCCGGCGTGTGGGTGTTGGTGGTGAAGATGCCCCAAGGGTAGGTGAACGTCCCGATGTAGCCGTGAATGGTCACGGCGGCGACGATGTCTTCCGCGGCGACGAACTCCGACAGGCGCTTGGTGCTCGCGAGCTGGAAGGGCTGGTCGGTCGTGCACGGATCCGGGTAGTCCCGGTTCGGGTCGAGGGTCCGCCCGTTGCGGCCGGTTTCTTCCCGGCGACTGACGTTGTAGCCCGTGACGTTGAGGACCGGGACGACGAAGTAGACGTTGCCGGCAAGAGCAGCGTGCAGCGGCGCGTTCGGATCTTCCAGGGCAGCGACCAGCCGTTCGGCGAAGCTCTGCGCGACGTCGGCACTGAGCTCTTCGTTGCCGTGGTGGGTCCCGACGACCAGGTGCCGGGGCTTCACCGTCGCTGGTGAACGCGGGTCCTCGATCCGTACGCCTCTGATCGCGACGCCCTGATCGTTCGTGCCGATGTCGGTCATCGTCACGAGACCCGGATGGTCCGCCGCGAGCCTTTGCAGCCGCACCGTCGCGTCGTCATAAGGCGTCGCCAGGGCTACCTGCCCGAACAGACAACAAGCCGAAACCGCCAACCCTCTGAGCGCGTCCATGGCTCCCCCGGAAGTGATTCTGGAATGGAGTCATTGTACACCGAAACGGGATCTCAGGGGGCGAGCATCACGTAACTCATCGGCGGAATCGAGATCTGAAGGCGCCGGTCGGGGGCCGTCCCGACGTTGCCGACGTGGCCCGCGTAGTCGTGCAGCTGGGTCGAGGACCAGGACGTGTCGACCCAACGCGTTTGCCAGGCATTCGACTGATTGATTCCCACCAGCAGGTTGCCCTGGCGTTCGAACACCAGCACGTCGCGCTCCTTCCAGCGGTTCATGTAGGCGCCGGAAGCTTTGTTGGCGTGGATCCAGACGAGGTTGTTCATCGTCTTGTCGAAGACGTTCTGGTTCGCGAAGAAGGGATAGCCCGGGTAGCCGGCCAGGAACGCGTAAGCGAGCAGGCGGTTGGTGGGAGGACCGCTGTCGTGGTTTTCGACGAACGTCACGGCGGCGTCGCCGCGGCGCATCGCGAAGCCGGCGCCGTCGAGCGTCGCGAGATCGCCGCCGAACGAGAAGGCGTCCTTGATTTTGAAATAGAGGTTGTAGTCGGTGACCGCCATCCCGGAGTCGACGTAGGATTGGAGGAGGTCCAAGCTGGCGTCGTAGACTTCACCGAAGTTGAATTTCCCCCAGGCGCGGACGTTGTTGGTGACGTGCTGACCCCAGTACCACCGCGGCACGTGCTTGGCGCCGTCCCACCGGTAGCCGTCGAAGCCCATGTCGTTGGTCTTGACCAGATAGTTCCAAAGCTCTCCCTGGACGTACGCGGATTCCTGCGCGAGATCGTTCAAGCCGACCATGTCGCGGTTCTCGAGCGACCACGTGTCGTTCCAGTCCGTGAGCTGGCCGTTGTGATGGAAGTCGTTCCAGCCGAAGCGGTCGTATTTGTAATCGCCGTGCGTGCACATGTGGTTCATGATCATGTTCGCATAGACCTGGATGCCCTTGGCGTGGGCGACGCGGATCACTTCCTGGAGCTCCCAGGTGTTGCCGAAGCCGCTGTCGAAGCTCCGGAAGTCCGAAGGGTCGAAGCCCTGCCCGCCGAAGGGTCCGCTGCAGCTCGCCGTATGCGGCGACAACAGAATGGCGGAATAGCCCGCGGCTTTGATCTGGCCCATGTTGTTTTTGACGTCCCACCAGCGCCAGCCTTGCAGTGTCACGGCGGTACCAGACCCGGCGGCGAACGACATGGTCGCCGACGTCAGGACGGCTAGCGTCGAGCAAAGGAGGAAGCGAAGCGTTTGGCGGTTCATGCAGGACTCTCGATGTTTGACGTTCATTCGACCGGGCGAAGGGGATGGAGCGCGCTGGAGCAAACTCCATGCCTGTTTCTCATGTTGCCGGCATCGCTAGTGTTTTACGCAACCGCGTCCAAACGACGGTGTCGTTTTGGAATTCCCCTGCGGGGCGCGAATCAACTTAGTACCGGGCTGTGATCGGTACACTTTAGCAGCAGCGACTCGTCCGTCAACGAAAAGAGGGCATGCCGTGTAATATGGGGCGGATGAACAAATCCTTACTGGTCGAACAACTGCGCCGCGTGCTCGAAGGCGAGCTGGAAGTCCTGCTGAAAGCCGCTGCAACGGCCAAGGAAGCGGCGACGCACGCGGAAGCGAAGCCCGAGAACAAATACGACACGCGCGGCCTCGAGGCGTCTTACCTCGCCGGTGCGCAGGAGGGACGCGCAGCCGAGCTCAAGCGCGACTTGCAAATTTTGGCTGCCCTGCCGCTGAGAAGCTTCGCGGAAGGGGACAAGGTCTCGGTGACTGCGGTCGTCACCGTGGACCGCGACGGCGACGTTGCGCGCTATTTCGTGATGCCGGTCGGCGGCGGCAGCCGCCTCGACTCGCCGGACGGCGCCGTCATAGTCGTCACGCCCCAGTCGCCGCTGGTGCGCGCGCTGCAAGAAGGTCGTGGCGATTTCGAGGTCGTCGGAATTGTTTGAGCCAGGCGGGATGGGAAAGGTCAGCGCGAGCGCCACTCGTAGAGCGCTATCGCGGTAGCGACCCCCGCGTTGAGTGACTCGACTCCGGGCTGCATGGGAATCGACACGCAGGCGGATTTCGGAAAATGGAATGGTATTCCCGGACCCTCGACGCCCGGCAAAATGCCAAATCTTTCCGGAAAGCTCACTTTTCTGAGCGGCGTTCCGCCCATGTCCAGCGCAAACAGAGTTTTTCCGCGGGCGTCCAAATCTTTGATCGAAGGCCCCTTTTGAAAGGACGATGACAACAACGCCGTGCCAGCGGCACGCATCGCCTTTGGATGGAACGGGTGCGCGCACTACTTGAGCAGGACGATGCGGCCGACGCCGAACGCCGCGGCCGACCGCACGACCGCTCCGACGTTGTCGGGGTTCTGCAACGCGAGAAAGAGCGTGCAGCCGAGCGGCCACTCGGCATCCGGGTCCCAGACGCTAAACTTCGGGACGTTGACCACCGCCAGCGGCCCGCCCGTCCCGAACTGATCGAGCTCGTCGAACAGCACTTTATCGAGCTGGAGCCAAGCCACTCCGGCGGGGGGCGCCTCGCCGTCCGGCGGCGTAATCCAGGAATTCACTTGGGAGAAGTGCAACGTGAGCACTTCCGGTATCAACTTGTCGCCGGCAAACAGCGCCAATCCTTGTTCCTGGATACCGCGCGTGCTAAGCAATTTCCGTAAGTCTTTGAACGTTTGATTGCTGGCGCTGGCCACCACTTTTGGCTTCATTTGCTGAGGATAACATGTCGCGTAATCTCTGGCTCTCGCTCTCTTTGCTCCTGGCATCCTGCGGCAATCCCGCGACGGACAAGAGATCCAGCGAATCGAAAGACATGGCTTCC
The DNA here is from genome assembly GCA_043750715.1 of Pseudomonadota bacterium. Lineage (GTDB taxonomy): Bacteria > Bdellovibrionota_B > Oligoflexia > Oligoflexales > CAIYRB01 > CAIYRB01. The sequence goes on from JAYVBB010000014.1 coordinate 4,594, forward strand.
GACTACTGGTCGACGGGCTCGGGCATCTGGCTCTTCTACGTCGACCGCGGCACGCTCTACCGCGCCGACTGCGACGAAAATCGCCTGATCTACAACCGCTCGACCTGCCCGACGGTCGTCGCCTCGGTCGACTTCGCGATGTTCTCCGAGCGCCTCCGCGCCAAATTCGCCGAACCCATGCCGAACCTCGAGCAGCAGGTCGCCGACATTCACGGCCGGATCCAGGAGATCGACTTCGAGCTGCTGATGCTGCTGAGTCACGTGCCGGATCCGGTGGATCCGTCGCTCAAGGGCCAGATCGCCGCGAAGGAAGGCGAAGTAAACGCCGCCGCAGCGGCGCTCATTCCACTGGAAGATCAGACCGCCCGGATCGAAGACGCGCTCCGTACCCGCGAGAATCCCGATCTCCGCCGCCAGCTGATCACGCTCCAGGGCCAGGTCGCCGACCAGAAGACCGCGCTCGGCGCGCTCCGCGTCGATTTGGCGGCGGTTCGCCAGAAGTACATCGAGGCGAACTCCGGCTCCTTCGAGCCCCGGCGGTTTCGCACGCTCCAGGAAGAACGCGACCTGCGCCTCCGCCAGCTGGAGTCCCGGAGGGAAAACCTCGATCGCGTCATGGCCGATCTCGTCGCCGTCAGCCAGGTCCTCACCGACATCCTCCAGGCTGGCTTCACGAACGTTTATTTGAGCGGTCAGACGATCGATCCCGGACCGATCCGGTTCGTCGTCAACAACTTCGAGGACCTCTTCGAAGCTCTAGACCCACGGAACCGCACGTTCGAGTTCAAGCTCGATTCGGCCGGCCGAGGTTTGGACCTCGAACTGCCGAATCCGTCCTACGTCGAGAAGTTCTACTGCAGCGTCGCCAGCGGTTGTTCGGGCGGACAGCCGTGGCTTCAGATCACGGGTCCGCTGCTCAGTCGAAACATCAACGCCACGTCCTTACAAGTAACCCCCGACGGCGCCTCGGACCGGCTTTTGGAGCCGATGCGCGAGGGCAACGTCGGGGGCACTTGGCGAGTCATCACTCCCTACTGCACCGACCGGATCTTTTCCGCTCGGTGCTTCGTGACGATCAAACCCTGATTCTTACAGGCGACCCGCGGCGCGGAGCTCTTCTTCTTTCTTTTCAGCCAGCGTCTTGAGCTTGGCCAGGTTTTCCGTGACGGTGCTGCGGTCTGAGCCGGAAAGCGTTCCGGCCGGTGTAGCCGACTTGACGTAGCTGATCGCGGCGTCGAGCTTGCCCAGCGTCGTCGCGCGGCCGTTGGACGGCAGCTGCTGGCTGAGTTTCTTGATCTTGTAAGCGTTCTCGAGGAGGCCGCCCATCGACGAGATGAAGTCGTCGCTGGTGACCGCGACCGCGCTCTCCGTAAGGAGTTTGGTGCCGTCGAGGAGGCCGTTGATCGCCGACTTCACCGGGTCGCCCCAGTCGCCTTGGCTGCAGTCGTAGAACGACCAGAGGTCTTCGTCGGTGCAGAAGCGGAGCGCCGTGCTCGGAGCGGTGCCGAAGTAGCCCCATTTGATGGCGGCGACGTCGTAGCTGCCCGGACCTTGGAAGTGGGCGCGCTCGCCGCGCGGAGCATAGTCCATCACGGAAGCGGATTCACCGTTCTCGAGCTTGACCGTGCCGCGAAAGTTGTGGCGGAGGCCGAGGACGTGCCCTACTTCGTGGGCGATCGTCTCTTCGTAGTAGCCTTGCATGTAGTCTTCGTAGTCGCGGCCGATTTCGCTGGCGTACGCAATGACCGGTTTTTCGCCGGCTTCGCGTTGGAACGTGACGTTGCCGATCGAGCCCGAGAAGACGGTCGGGGCGTGCTCGGAAGTGAGGTCGTCCGTGAAGGAGACGATGCCCTTGTAGAGGTTCTGCACGGTCGAGCCGTTGATGAAGAGGTGGCCGCCCATGACGAGGCCGGTGTCCGGCTCGACTTGCATCTTGGCGACGCCCGCCCAGTTCGTGTCTTCGTCGAGGCCGTTGTACCAGCGGATGACGTTGTAGCGCGGGTCGCCGACGTTCATGTCGGCCGTCGCGGTGGCGACTTTGACGACGTTCGGGCCGAAGGCTTTGTTCCACGACAGCACGGCGCTCTTGGCGACGTCCTGCATGTTGGCGGGGACGTCCTTCAGATAGAACGTGATCGACTGTTGAGCGCCCTGCGCGTCGCCGAGGGCGAAGCGTTGGATCTTGACGTTGTTGTTCTCGCCGCCCATGTCGGGGCCGAAGAAGCCGATGTTCTTCGCTTTGCCGGCGGCGACGGTACGAGACGTGCCGACCTGAGGCAGCGATTTCTTGCGTTTGAGGAAGAGGCGGACGGTGACTTTGCCCGGGTGGTCCGAGACGACGTGGTCGATGGTCTCGCCGTCGGCGGCAAGCACGGCCTGGCTCACGGTGTGAAGCAGGTCGACGACGACGGTGTTTTTGTCCTGGAGGACGGTCGTGACGGTCGGGGCCGAGGTCGAAACCCAGACGCCGGTTTCGGAGCTGGCGGTGTAGATGCCGCCGAGATAGTCGATCAGGCCGCGGAGGCGGACGTCGTTACCGGCCGAGGCGAAGTCGACTTCGAACTGGGCCCCGACTTTCTTGACGTTGAACGACATCAGCAGCGTGCCGTCGGTCGTCGAGACGTTGAGCTTGCGTGTGGTGTTGTTGTTGGCGCCGGTAAGGGCCAGCTTCACGTTCATCGGGCGGACGGTCATGTCCATCGCCGCGGACGGAAAGTCATTGGTACTGATCACCGAGGCGCCGAAGATGAAGGCGTCGGTCAGGTCGGCCTGCTCCAGGTACGCATAGCGCTGGGAGTTGGCCCGACTCTGTACCCAGTCGGTATCGGAGGCGTCGTCGTTTGGGGTGGGTCGCGCGCCGCAACCGCTGAGAATCAGCGTGGTTGCCGCGAGGGTCGCGAGAGTCATTTGTCCGAGCTTGCGAGAAATCATGCTCCACCTCACAAAATGCTGGTCTTATCGTCCAGTTGTCCCGAGTGTTGGCCGTTTGGCCAGTGAAGTATTAGACCAGAATGGTAAGCATGTCAACCCGCCCGAATGGCTCTAACCCTTGCAGCTCAAGGGGTTGCCGGCCAATATGGCGTAAATCGCTTAAATCCCGCCAATTTGCCGCAGCCTCGTTTATGGGAATTCCATTTGACCGGTGGGCCAACACCGCTTATCTTGGCGCCCGCACTCAGCACATTAGGGGACACATCGATGAAGACGCTTCGCATCGCCTTGATTCTGGCTTCGGTCTCGGGAATCGCCGCGGGCCCCGCCCGTCAGCCGCCCGTTCACTTGGAAATGGACATGACCAGCGCCGAATACGCGGCCCTGACCGCCGGCATGGAAGAGACGGAAGCGAACGATCCGCTCACCGCCATCCTCGGCTTCGGCAAACGCAACCTCCAATGGCTGGAATTCATCAACGCCGCGCGCAACGCGAACAAGCTCGAGCTGTCGACCGCCGCGACGCAGGTCGGTTACCCGATCGACCAGCCCACCTTCTCCAACCGCGAGATCGTGGCGCGCGACTGGAACACCCTCGTGCTGACGCTCCCGCAAGTGGTGAAAGACGTCGTTCTCGACGGCAAGGACTTCACGGCCGACTTGGGTGGCCTGACCGACGACCAATTCCTCGCCGTGATCCGCCCGCTCGACAAGCTGTACCAACGCGCTTCGCGCTGGCTCCTGGAAGAGCCTTACCTCGAGTACTACACCGCCGCTGCCGCTGACGACATCCGCGGCTACTACTACCTCCAAAGAGAACCCGACCTCGACGCCAAGCTCGGCAACTGGGCCGGCCTCGACGACGCGACGAAAGCCCGCCTGACGTCGCTTCTCGTCGGTCAATGCCGCAACGCGCAAAAAGAAGAAGAAGAGTGCAAGACGGAACTCACTGCTTCGCCGGACCAGGACGGCGGCGTGCTCGCGTTCCATCGCCGTTACGTCGATGCCGCCGCGACCCACTTCAACGCGTACTTCCAGATCCAAGGCGTCCGCCCGGACATCACCTGGACCAGCGAAAACGAAAACCTGCTTTCGATCCCTTTCAAGAACCCGCAGCGTGACGACGTCCTCGCCTGGCTCCGCAACAACATCCAGGACGAATGGAAATGGAAAGGCTGGGAACTCAAGCTCGGGTTCCAGGACGAAGGAGACGAAAACATGACGCACGTCGTCTTCGAAGCTGGCGCCACGCCGCACGTCAACGCCATCGCGGGCAGCGAGATCACGATGGACGGTAACCGCAGCATCGCGGAATACAGCTCGCGCTGGACGATCCGCCACGAGTACGGCCACGTGCTCGGCTTCCCCGACTGCTACCTCGAGTTCTACGACAAATCGATCAACCAGATGGTCCAGTACCAGCTCGACATCACCAACCTCATGTGCAGCCGCCGGGGCCATCTCCAGCAGTCGCATTTTGACGAAATGAAACGGACCTACTACCGTCCGTGAACGTCGACCACCTCGACCGTCTGTCCAATTGGACACGCTTTCGCCCAACGCTGTGTAACGGCTGTTGGGCGACTTGCTGTCGCCTGCCGGTCGAGGCGTCGGCTTCCGACATGGTGCGCCTCGGTCTGATTTCGGAGGACGAGTCCCGCGGCTCCCTCAAGAAGGTCGCCCGCCGCCTCGAGTCGAAAGGCTACGTCCGGCTGTTTCGCGCCGTCTCGGGCATCTTCACGCTGGCCCAGACGCCGGCGGGAGACTGCGTCTTTCTCGGCAAAGACCGCCTCTGCACCCGCTACGAAACCCGCCCGAACGTCTGCCGGAGCTTTCCGGACATCGGCCCGAAGCCCGGTTTCTGCCCGCAGAAGCGCCGTTCAACCGACCGTTAGCACTACCCTTTAAAATATTTTTTGCGGGTTTCTTAAAGCCCCGGCAGGAGCTTCCGAAACGGTAAAAGTCACCGCTTCGAGGCTCATTCCAATGCCGGGATCCTTCGTCAGACTTTGCGCGTCTTTCGTCTTGCTCGCCGTCTTCGGTGGCTGCACGTCGTCC
>JAYVBB010000015.1:0-5501 GCA_043750715.1 Pseudomonadota bacterium
CCGCGCGACGTCGCCAAGTTCGAATACAAATGGCAGTGGGCCTACAAAGAGCGGTTCGAGAAGGCGGGCCGCATGGCGCTCCTCGGCGCGGGCTTCGACCCGGGCGTGACCAACATCTTCTGCGCCTATGCGCAGAAGCACCTCTTCGACGAGATCCACACCGTCGACATCGTCGACTGCAACGCGGGCAACCACGGCAAAGCGTTCGCAACCAACTTCAACCCCGAGATCAACATCCGGGAAGTGACGCAGAACGGCCGCTACTGGGAAAACGGCAAGTGGATCGAAACGAAACCCATGGAAATCTCCCAGACCTTCGATTTCCCGGAAGTCGGCGACAAGAAGGCTTACCTGATCTACCACGAGGAGCTCGAGTCCCTCGTCCTTCACCTCAAAGGCCTGAAGAGGATCCGCTTCTGGATGACCTTCGGCGACGAATACCTGACTCACCTCCGCGTGCTGCAGAACGTCGGCATGACCCGGATCGACGCGGTCGACTACAAAGGCACGAAAGTCGTCCCGCTGGAATTCCTGAAGCGCCTGCTGCCGGATCCCGCGAGCCTCGCCGACAATTATACCGGCAAGACGTCGATCGGCTGCATCATCGAAGGCGTGAAGAACGGCAAGAAGCTGAAAAAGTTCATCTACAACGTCTGCGACCACGCCGACACGTTCAAGGAAGTCAAAGGCCAGGCCGTCAGCTACACCACGGGCGTTCCCGCCATGGTTGCTGCCATGATGGTCCTCCGCGGCGAATGGAAGAAAGCCGGCGTCGTCCACGTCGAGCAGATGAACCCCGACCCGTTCCTCGAGCAACTCGGCAAACACGGCCTGCCGTGGCACGTGAAGGACGTTTGATCAGTGACCTATCCGCAAAGCCTCTCGGACCCTTCTCGCGCTCCTGACTCACCCTGCTGGGTGGTCGACATGGAAGCGCTCGAAGGCAACCTCAAGATCCTGGCCGACGTGCAAAAGCGCGCCGGCTGCAAGATCCTGATCGCGCTGAAGGGCTTCGCGACGTGGAGCACGTTCAATCTGGTGAAGAAATATCTGCCGGGCGCGACCGCCAGCGCGCCGCACGAAGCACGCCTCGCCCGGGAAAAAATCGGCGGCGAAGTGCACGCTTACGCTCCGGCTTATAGCCCGGACGACATCACCGAGCTGCTGACGCTCTGCGATCACCTGGTGTTCAACTCGTTCGGCCAGTGGGAGCGCTACCGCGCCCAAATCCAGAAGAATCCGAAGAAGGTGTCCTGCGGCATCCGGGTCAATCCGGAACACCGTGAAGTGAAGACCGAGCTCTACGACCCGTGCGCCCCGCGCTCGCGCCTCGGCGTCACCCTCGACCAGTTCCGTCCCGAGCTCCTCGAAGGGCTGGAAGGCATTCACTTTCACACGCTGTGCGAGCTCGACAGCGACGCGCTGGAACGCACGCTCGCAGTCGTCGAACAGAAGTTCGGGAAGTTCTTCTCTCGCCTGAAGTGGCTGAACTTCGGCGGCGGCCATCACATCACCCGCCCGGGCTATGACATCGACCGTCTGGTCCGTATCGTCCAAGGCGTGAAGAAGAAGTACTCGAACCTCGAAGTTTACCTGGAGCCGGGAGAAGCGATCGCCATCCGCACCGGCGTCCTCGTCGCCACCGTCCTCGACATCGTGGACAACGGCGGCCCGATCGCGATCCTCGACACGAGCGCCACGGCCCACATGCCGGACGTCCTCGAAATGCCTTACCGTCCGGAAATCGTCGGCGGAGCTGAGCCGGGGGTGAAACCCCACACGATCCGCCTCGGCGGCTTGACCTGCCTCGCAGGCGACGCCGTCGGCGACTACTCGTTCGACAAGGAGCTCCAGATCGGCGACCGTCTGACGTTCCTCGACATGTCGCACTACACTATGGTCAAGACGAGCAACTTCAACGGGGTACGCCTGCCGTCGATCGCGCTCCGGCACGCCGACGGTTCCTACGAGCTCGTGAAGAAGTTCGGGTACGACAGCTACCGGGACCGTTTGAGCTGAACGCTCACGGCTCGCCGAGGCAGCGCACGACGACCGTCGCCATGACGCTGCTGCCTTCGACGCCGCCGTCGACCATCTGCGCCTCGAAGTGTGCTTTCCTGTTGCCTCTAAGCAGCGGCACGATCCGGGGCGTCGTGACGCCCGGGTAGAGCAGGCCGACTTTGAGAGTGCCGTCCGTCGCCCGCACGTAAACTGCGAGCGAGAACGCCTGTCGGAGGAAGCCGGACAAACTTTAGCCGGCCTTTACTTGCAGACCAGACACTTGAAGGCGACGGTCTGCACGGACGCGCCGGCTTTGGATTTGACCGAGCGGGTGGCGTTTTCGCAGTGCGTGACGTGCGCCGCGAACGAGATGTCGGCGCCTTCGGACTCGCGGTCGTTGCTGTCGGGAATCCACCACCAGGAGAACCAGCCGCACTTACCGGGGTTGCCCTTCATGTCGGTGCAGGAGTCGCCTGCCTTGCGCTTCTGGCAATCGTCGACGCCCCGGTCGCGGCGAATCTGATCTTTCGTCCTGGGCATGGGTGGCGCGACGTCAGCCAATGCCGGGAGGGATCCCAGCACCAGAACGAAGGCAAGCACATGGCTGGTCACTTGTTGAACGAACGGACCTTGCCGACCATGAGCTTCAGCTCGGCGTCGCTCAAGACCGAACCCCAGGGAGCCATCATCGCGCTCAGACCGACTGAAGAGCCGCCGTTTTTGATGACGCTGGTGATGCGCGCGTCATCGGCGCTCGCTTGCCAGGCCTTGTCCGTGAAATTTCGCGGTTTCGGGTTGAGGGCCGCGCCCGCGGGGCCGTCGCCGTGGCCTTGGGCGCCGTGGCAACCCGAGCACAGCGTCGCGTATCTCTCGTCGATGTCGATCGCCGGGCCCCCGGAGGGAGGCAGCTCGCCCGTGGCGGTCAGCTTGGGCGCTGGAGTGGCGGCTTGCGCCATTTCGCGGCGGAAGAGGGCGTTGTTTTTGGTCGGATCGAACTGCTCGAGGCAGCCGGCAAGGACGACAGCGAGGGAGAAAACGCTCAACCAGGCAATGCAACGGGGAAAACGCATCTCGACTCCGTATAGGCGCGCCAAATCATTGGGATCGTAACAAACCGGACGCGCCTTCGCGAGACCAATTGCTGGCCCCCCGGGTCCCGCCGGCCGCTCGCGCGACTGGCGTAACATTTTGAATTAAAATGGCTTTTCGACGACCGCTGGCACTAGTTGAAGTTGTACGCCAAGCGGGCATTGAAGAGCTCGCGCGACTCCGACGCCTTGTCGTCCTGGTTGTCGAAGACGACCTGGCTGTACTGCTTGTCGAAGCTCACTTTGGCGTACTCGATCGAAAGTACCAGGTCCTTCTCGAGGTCGAGGCCGCCGCCAACGGCGTAGACGTCTTCTTGGAGCGTGTTCGTTTTGTCGCCGCTCGGGGCCGAGCACACGCCGTCGGTGTAGCCCTTGCAGACCTCGAAGAGCTTCACCGAGCCGGTGTCGATCCGCCGCGTCTCATAGTCGAACGCGAAGAAGTAGGACGAAAACAAGCGGTAATTGACGTTGAACCCGTAGACGGTCCGCTGCACGGTGTTGACCGCTTCGCCCGAATCCTCGACGAAGACGGTGTCGATGTCGATCCGACGGCATTTCGCGAGATCGGTCTCGGTCGGCGCCGAGCGGCGCTTTTTGTCGAGGTCGCTCATCACGCCACGCTGCCAGCCGAGGCCGACCTTCAGTCCCTCGACTCCCGTCGTCGTGCCGTCGAGCGCGAAGCCGGCGGCGAGGCGCTGCGTCGAATGGCCGAGCTTAGGTCTCGTGGTGCTGAGGTCAATCGCGCACTCGTCCAGGTATTTCCGGGAGAGATAGTTGTATTCCTCCGACCCGACGTCGTTGCCGTCCAGCGAAACGCCGAGCATGAAGTGCACGCCCTTGACGATCTTGGCGTTCAGGTCGAAACCGAAATACTGCTGGGGATCGAGATTCTTCACCGTCTCGCCTTCGCCGTTGCCTGCAGCGAACCGGACGCGCATCTCGGCCGGAACGGCGAGGTTGTACGTCACCGTCAGGGCTGTTTGCTTCCAGCCCGTCTCGTCGAAGTACCCGCCCATGGCGAGCCCGCTCATGGACGGCATGTGCGCCGCGCCTTCGTAGTCTTCCACGGCGACTTCGAGGTTGGGGCGGGGCAGCCAGGTCATCGCGAAGTCGTCGATGATTCCCAGCGCCGATTCCGAAGAGTCCGGCGTGCCGTCGAGGCTCGGCGTGTGGGCGCGACTTACGCGGGGCGTCCCGAAAGGGTCGATCTGCAGCATGCCGCGGACCGTCGCCGACTCCTGGTGCACGACGTTGAAGCGGGCGCCGGTGATCGACAGGCAGTTTTGCGCCGCGCCTTTGTCGAGGTTGAAGTCATGGACGCAGTCGACGCGAAAGCCGAGGCTCGCCTTCGTTTGGGGGGTGGGGGGAACCGGCGGCGAGGCGGGCGTCTGCGCCAACGCGCAGGGAGAGGTCAGCAAAGCCAAGAAAAGAATCCGTTTCATCCGTTGCCCTCATAACTGAGCGTGAGGCCGAGGCGCCTTAGCGTGCCGTGATCGCCGTCGTCGTCGACGAAGGCTCCCACGTGGTCGCCGGCGGCGTCGGTCGTCGTGCGCTTTTCCTGGTTCACCATGAATTCGAGCGTCAGACCCTTGCCGACCCGGCTGAGAAATCCCGTCTCGACCAAAAACCCTTTTACGGCGCGTTTTTCGGCCTGCTCCGCTTCCGAAAGCGGCCGGTCGCTCGAGCCGAACCGGCCGCCGAGCAGGTACCAGAAACCGGGAACGGTCAGCACCGACGACGTGAGGCCGGCGCTTCGCTGCTCCCGTCCGACGATGTCGAGGTCGTCGCCCTTCCATTTTTCGCGCGCGTTCTTGAGATCGAGGACCAGCTTCAGGTCGCGGCCGAAGAGCGGCAAGGCCGTCGCGAAGGCCCCTTGCATGTAAACTTCGTTACGGCGGCCGCCGACGACCGACGAATCGCCGTAGCCTCCCAGCAGGTTCAGCTCGAAGCGCGGCCCGGCGATCCAGCCGAACTGCATCGCAGCGCCGTAGTAAGGATCACGCCCGACCGGCGCCTTGTCGAAGCTCTGGTCCCGGCCGCCTTGCACTTCCGCGCGGTCGTCGTCTCCCTGGAGGACGTAGACGTCGGCATGCAGCCCGCTCGGGGTCGTGATCGCGGTCGCAGGGTCTTTGGCGTTTCGCTGATAGTGGACACGCATGGCGGAGAACTTCGCCGGAAACTTCACTTCCAGGCCGAAAGCCATGACGTCTGGGTAGGCACCTTGCTCGGGAGCCAGGTCCTCGAACACGCCGAGCGCCAGATCCAGGCTCGTTCCAGGCTTGATCGTCAGCTGGTAGGCGTCGAGCAGCCGCACGGTCGGCATCGGCCGGTAGGGATCGCCGCTCCGGGTGTCGGTCTCACGCACGGGACTTCCGGCGTCGGCCGCTTGTGCGTGGTTGGCGGCGTCGGGAC
>JAYVBB010000016.1:0-6528 GCA_043750715.1 Pseudomonadota bacterium
TGATGCCGGCGCTCAACAAAAGAATCACTTTAGTGCGGTTCATATATACTCTCCCCATTGTTGTTCTGCTTACTTCCGTGCGATCTCCGTTCCTGTCCATAACTACTGGCTGGGTTGAGAAAACGTGACTTCCAAACCTCACATCAATAGCCTCGAGTCTTTGCTTGAAAGGTACCGACGAAGCGATCCGCAGGCCTTCCTGGAATTTTTCCTTCGCACCAAAAAGCTCGTCTTCCGATTTCTCTACCAAAAGCTCGGAAGCAGGAGTGACGCCGAGGACGTTTTGCAGGAAACTTACTTTCGCGTCCATCGTTACGTCGGGTCTTATGACGCCGAACGACATGCTCTAGCCTGGCTCATGTCGATTGCGAGAAATGCGATGATCGACCACGTCAAGGCGCGAAAGGCTTTGGCTGGCGCCATTGATTTGGACAGTCTGCAAATAGCAACTCAGGCTCCCGGTCCCGAAAGAATCGCAGAGCTCCGCCAGCTCATCGGCGAGGCCTGCGGCGGGCTATCGGCCGAGGATCTGGATTTGATTGCAGACCGCGTGATCGATGGCGCGACTTATGAGGAGATCGCGGAGCGCAAAGCCATCTCGGTCGAAAGCGCCCGTCAGCGCGTTTCTCGACTACTCAAGCGCCTCAGATCAGCCCTGTCTACGTCGTAAGGCGCGCGAAGCGTTCGGAAAAATTCCAATCCGGCGCGACAGCGTACATGAAATGCGCGACGAGATTTGCCGTTGCGACGGCGCCAACGATCCAAGCGGCGAAAGTCACTGCCTGAGTCCCGTGGTGGCCGAACGACGCCAAGAGGCCCCCGAAGCCTCCAAACCAAATCAGGATCACCTGCCAGCGGCGCCTCATGATCGCCCGGAATTGGAGGGGCTGAGACAGGAAAAAGCGCAGCACCACGATCGGGAAAATCGCATAGAGAAATCCGCAAACGATTGCGCAGGGAATGGGGCCCATTGAGTGGTGAATATGTTCGTTGAACGAATTGGCGACGTTTGTCAGCCCCAGGCCGAATTGGCCGCACAGGAGGAGAGAGGCCAGTCCGCCGACGACGGATGCAATCGCAACTTTAGTATGAGAGACAAGCCACGACGGATCCAAGTCCTTCATGACGTGCGTCACGATTCGCTCTTCCACCTCTCTTGAAAATTCCTGATTCATCGTAGGTCCTAGTGAGCCGTACCGGCGAAGGTTAACGGCAGCTTGTATTCTACGGGAACGCTGGGCGCGCCGAGGCGGCTCGCTTTGATTTCCAGCATTCCATTTTGCAGGGTCAGTCCCTGCGGAAGCTTGCAGACGAAGAAATCCGTTTCAGCCGAGCACGTCGCGTCGACGAAGGTATCGTCTGCTTTTTTGAGCTGAGCATGAACCGTCGAATTGACGGCCGTTGGCGTCTCGAACGAGATGTCTAAAAGGAAGACCTTGAATTTTTCGTCGCCAGGGACGACTTCGGTATGGAAAGCTCCCGGCATTCTTACGTGGCCCCCGTGTGGCCCAGGCTTGTTTTCCCCGTGGGCGAGCGCGGGGGATCCGACCAGGAACGTAAGAAGTAGGGATACCGAATGGAATTTACGGGGCATTCAAAACCTCGCGGGGCGATTGGTTCAAAGCCGGACGTAAGTAGATACTGGTAAGGGCGCAAAAACGTGACGAGACTACCGTAACCTGCTGAAATCTCTCGGCGTCTCGATCCTTCGGGCCTTCAACCCCCGCCGATCAGCATCGCCTTGTATTTGCTTGGCAGAAACGAGGATTCCATGACGCAAATAGCGCCTTTCACGTTTCGCCCGCTCGATTGTCTGAAGGTCTCCACCAGATGCTCCCGGTCGGAGGCACAGCGCTCATGCGTGCTGTATAGCGGCCCCGTTTCCTGCCAATAAGCAGGAAGGCGACTCTGGGTCGTAAAAGCGAAGTTGATGTGGGCCGTGGCGTCAGACGAATCCGGCGTGCAGGTAGCCAAAGCAGGAACTTGGCCCATGATTTCTTCCAGTGCTTTAACCGTAGCCGTAAGCTCCACGCGACAGGCTTCCAGAGATTCGACTTGGCCAAACAGCCCTATGGTCTTTGCAGCTACCGAGACGGGAACAGGCGCATAAAACATGACGACGACGTAACCGCCCCATGGAATCGCACTGCGCACCGATGCGCCCTGACGTTCGAACAAATCCGCCACTTTGTCGGCGAAGCTTTGATCGACCTTACCCTGAAACTCTACGGGTAGATTGTGAAAGCGCTTAGCCGGTTCCGACCCAAAGCTATCAATCCTCAATACGTAACCGTCGATGGATGCGTGGTAGCATGACGACGCTACCGCGGTCAGACCGGTTTCCGCCTCGAAGTCGGCAGTGAGAAGCGGCACCGCAGCGACGCAGCCGCTAAGAGACGGGTAGGACCCCCAAAGCGGCAGGTCCATGCTTGGAAACGGCAAGTCCGAGATTTCGCCTCCAAATAGCCCGTAGACGGCGGACACGAGGGGTAGCCTGTCCGGCGCCATGTAAGTAATCGTGACGTCGCTGCCCTCAGGCTTTTCAGTGCAATCAGTATTGTACGGCGTGACGCCAGTGACCTGTTTGAACCGTGCAGCGATCTCTTCGGCCTCGGCGGCACAGCCTCCACTTTGAGACAGGACCCCTCGAACCGAAAAAGTCTTGAACGGTGTCGTCGAATCGTCCTGGACCTTACTGGTCGAGGGCGGGAGCCTTCCACAAGCAAGGAGAGCTATTGACGGCATGAGCAAAAATAAGGGAAGAATTCGCACGCGTTGCCTCCAAGACTGATCGAGTCTACTGCCTATTGAAGAGGCTGATGAGCTCTTCGACCTTCTCGTTAGTATCCTTCATGTTGTTCGACTGAATGGCATGGCGCAAACAGCATTTCATATGCTCTCTGAGCACGGCGCTTTCCAGAGACCGAAGGGCAGCCGAAACCGCGCGCGTTTGGGTCAGGATGTCGATGCAGTAGCGTCGGTCCTCGATCATGCGTTTGACGCCTTCCAGCTGACCGATGAGTCGGTTGACGCGACGCAATTCGCTGCCGTGGGCCGCCGGAAGATGGGCAAGTGCCACTTTACTCTTAGGCGTTTTAGCAACAGCCTTGACGGTTTCGTCGCGCACGATTCATCTCCCACATACAATGCTTTAACATACCCGAGGGGGGTATCTTATGCTACGCTTGGCGTTGAAATCAACCTGCTTTTAACAAAAGGCAAAATTGTAAGCAATGAATCTGATGAACAAGTCCAAAGTGATGCAACTTTTCCGTCTGGGGACTGGCTTGGCGGCCCTGGTATTCCCCGTCAAAGCCGCCGCGGATGCGAAACCCGTCCGCTACGAGCTTACGGCGACCTTGGGCAAGGTGAATCTCAGCGGCAAGAAGACGGTCGACTGGGCGATTCTTCTCAATGGCTCCATTCCCGCACCGACTCTCGAGTTCACCGAGGGCGACGATGCGGAAATCGTCGTCCACAATCAGATGCAAGAAGAGATGTCGATCCACTGGCATGGAATCTTGCTGCCGCCGGAGATGGACGGCGTCCCTTACGTTAATACGCCCCCGTTACCTGCCGGCGAAACGTTTACGTATCGCTTCAAGCTCAGGCAGCACGGGACTTTTTGGTACCACTCCCACACGGAAGTGCAGGAACAAAAGGGAATCTACGGCGCTATCGTGATTCACCCGAAAACGGAGACCGTCCGTTACGACCGGGACGTCGTCGTCGTCTTGAGCGATTGGTCGGACGAGGATCCCGAAGGGATTCTGAAAAATCTGCGTAAAGACGGCGATTACTATCTCTACAAGAAGAACTCCATAAGATCCTGGTCGGGTGCCTGGCGAGCCGGCGCTCTGGACAACTACCTTAAAAACGAGTGGGAACGCATGGGAGGGATGGACCTTTCCGACGTCGGATATGACGCGTTCCTCATCAACGGCAAACGCCTGTCGCAATTGACGGATGCGGCTCCCGGCGAGCGTGTGCGGCTGAGAATCATCAATGCAGCCGCCTCGTCCTACTTTTATGTGGCGCTCGGACAAGGCCCTCTGCGGGTGATCGCCGCTGATGGCACGGACGTCGAACCGGTTCTCGCAAAAGAGATCCTGATCGGCATGGCCGAAACCTATGACGTCGATTTCGTCGTGCCTTCAGGCAAAAGCACCGAGCTCCGTGCAACCGCTCAAGATGGGACCGGCTTTGCATCGGGGTGGATCGGTAAGGGGGAGAAGGTGGCGGCGCCGGACCGCCCGAAACCGGACCCTTATGCGACGATGGATCATGCTGCCATGGGGCACGGCAGCATGGATCATTCGGCGATGGGTTCTGGTGGCGGCATGGATCACTCGTCGATGCCGGGAATGGACCACTCATCGATGCCGGGAATGGATCACGCCGCGATGGGACAGGGTATGGACCATGCGGCTATGGGTCACGCCGGATCAATGATCCAGACGTTAACTGTCGACGGGCTCAAATCGCTTCATTCGACGGTCCCCGCAAAGGCTCGACCGACCTATGATTTGAAGCTAGTGCTCGGCGGCGACATGAGCCGCTATGTCTGGCACATCAATGGCAAAACAATCAGTGAAGACCGGACCCTGGTCATCAAGGAGGGCGATCTCGTGCGTTTGACGCTCGAGAACGGCACGATGATGCACCATCCGATGCATCTTCACGGCCATTTCTTTCGCGTCGTCACCGGTGCGGGCGATCGTTCACCGATGAAGCACACAGTCGACGTGCCACCTCACGGCACTCGCACCATAGAATTCGAGGCGAACGAACCAGGGGAGTGGATGCTCCATTGCCACAATCTCTACCACATGATGACCGGTATGGCGCGCGTGGTGAAGTACGCGAACTTCACGCCGAAGCCCGAGATCGTGCCGTTTCAAAAGCTGGACCCGCATCTGCATGATCACATGTACGTGGACGGGCGAGTAGAGGTTGCGACCAATCACGCCCAAGCGGATGTTCGTGTCTCGAAGACCTGGGACACCGTCGAGCTCCACGTGGAGACCCGGAACTACGAGGAAAAGAATGCCGTAGAAGGTGACCTATTCTACCGACGCTGGCTGACCAACTTCGCGAGTTTGGTCGTGGGCGGCACACGCTTTGCGGAGTATGGCTTGAAGCCCAACCGGGGAGTCTTAGGAGCTGGGTACCTGCTTCCGATGCTGGTGCAGTCGACCTTGTTGATCGACCACACGGGTCAGGTTCGGCTTGACCTGGAGAAAAACTTCCAGTGGACGTCGGACGTCTTCACGGATTTCGACGTGGCCTTTCGGCAAGGGGCTAAAACCGAGTTTGAAGTCTCTTTGATGTACGGCCCCGCTTGGAGCTGGGCGGCTGGCCTGATGGCAACGGAAGACAGTGTGGGAGTTGGTGCCGAATACAAGTTTTGAGGTACCACGAAACCACGAAACGTCACGGAAATGGCGCGTCGTACTTTACGCCAATGGAAAAAGTAGCGCCGCTGCGCCCGCCAGCAAGGGTGGCAGTTGCCATGCCGATCGAAAGTGCAGCGGAATCGAATTGCCGCTCCATTTCGAATTGCATTCTTGGCGAGCTCGGACCAAGGCGTGTCGCCAAAACTGACCTGGAGACGGTGGCAAGGGTGGAAATCGTCCAGCTGTCGGACATCCATTCGAGGCCGCCCGCGACCAACGCATAGAACGTTTGGCGCTGGTTTGTCCGATTCGGTGCGATCTGTGCAGCAACGGCCGGCGTAACGACTAAGTTGACCATCGCTTCAAGTGGCTGTTGCCAGGCACCGGATAGGGAGACGAAGCGGCGGGGGTCTGGGACTTCCGCAAAAGCGGAGATTCTTAGTGAAAGCTCTTGGCTGACCTCTCGCTCGAGAGCGAGAGATGCTTCGTAACCACTGCGCCGGCTATCTCCCGTGTTACTCGGTCCCACGCCATGTCCCGGATGAAAATACACTGCTTCGGGCGAGACGACGGGGTTTGGCGAGGGATAAGTCTTGCTCGCCGAGACGGCTAGGGCGACGTGGGTGCCCCCCGTCTTGGCTTCTTCCTCATGAGCGTGGTCGCCGTGAGCGAATGCAGTAGATGAGACCTGCGCCAAGCCTAGCGACAGTGCTCCCCCAACGAGGACCCTGAGCGAAGTCCGTTTTTTGCCACGAGATTTCATTCGCACAGTATATCCGTGTGGGCCGAGTCAGATAGTCAGCAGGACCCCGCAGGTGCTCGAAGGTGGCCAGCGCGTGCTGGCAACACGCTCCACGGTTATCCACGAAACATGTCTCAAATTGTTCAACACAGTTAGTGTGTTAACGGAGCGAAAATTTACTTGCTAACAATATAAATGTACACAATTTAATTGTGTGATACAGTCCGCCCCGTCAGAAACCGGGGGGTCTCATGCAAGCTCGTCGCGTCCTCAATAATTTCACCTCAGTCGATCCGCGGGCATTTATCGACCAAGATACGGCGGTGCGTTGGCTTGCTCGCAAACATGGCGAAGTGAAAACCCTTGAAGCGGGTGAGCCGGTCGATGAGA
>JAYVBB010000017.1:0-6786 GCA_043750715.1 Pseudomonadota bacterium
CTTCGCCGCGCATCCCCGTCGCCGAGCGCGCTATCACCGGTCCGAAGCTCGTGCGCACCACGACCTTGGCAACGCGGCAACCGGTGTTGATCGAACCCATCCAGCGCGCCACCCCGCCGGAATGCATGCTCGACCGCGCCATGCCCTGCCGCATGCAAACAAGGCTTGAAAGATAAAGTTTCCGGACGCCGCGGGCGGCGCAGATCCATCGCATTCGCGCGTTCCCAAAATTCAGCGTAAAGTCCGGCCCAGCAGCAACAGCGGACCGGACAGGATGACCATTCGATCGATCGGCGTTATTGGCGCGGGCGCCTGGGCTCCCATGGTGCAAAAGCCGAGACGCCACCGGAGATCCGGACGCTTCTTCGCCGTGCGGCGGACGATGTCCCAGGTCGCGCCGTTGGACAACGGCACCACGGGAATGCCCGCGCCGAGGCGGGACGTGAATGCCAGTGCCGCTTCGAGATCGAAGGCGCGCACGGCGAACAACGCGAGCGCCGCCGTCTCGACGTCGTCCGGAGTCGGCGCGGGAAAATCGAGGCGCTGCGTCCCGGGGCCGTCGAACGTTGCCCGGAACGGTATCGGGCCCGCGCGACCAATGAAACGCGGGCTCAGGCCGAGC
This sequence comes from Pseudomonadota bacterium, assembly GCA_043750715.1. Classification (GTDB taxonomy): domain Bacteria; phylum Bdellovibrionota_B; class Oligoflexia; order Oligoflexales; family CAIYRB01; genus CAIYRB01. The sequence continues at coordinate 623 of JAYVBB010000017.1, forward strand.
CGTTCCAGCTCCGCCGCAAGCGAGGCGCCGATGGCGCCGTTGCCGATGACCAGAACTTTGGTCAAGCCCGAGGTCTCCTTACGCTTTCCTAGCGCCTTTGTCGAAACACCAAACCTCCCCGGATCGGGTTTTTACTGTACCATCCGAAGAGAAGACATGACCAGTCCGCAAGACAACGGCGCGCGGCGCTTCAACGAGATCCTCGTCTGCATGGACGACCAGTCCTGGATTTGGAATCTGTGCACGCAGCACCTCCACTTTCTGAACTATCCGCACGTCCGGCTGCCTTCTACCGTGCCGATCCGCCAGAGCTGGGACCGCCTCAAAGGCTCCGCACGCATCATCGTGCACTGGGAATCGAAGGAACGCAGCGGCGGCGCCGTGATCGAGGAGATCCTCGACGTCCAGCCCAACTTCGACGCCGGCGACCGCATCATCGTGCTGACGACCAACCCGACGCACGAAGACGTCGTCTACTTCGCCGAGCTCGGCGTGCGCCGGATCATCCGGCTCCGAAACCGCGACAAAGAGCTGACGCAAGCCGGCCGCGAGCTCGACATGCACCTGACGGCCGAACCCGACAAGGACCAGACCGAGCAGGCTTGGCGCCGGATCCTCTACGTGCTCGACACGCTCCCCGACCAGGTGCCGCCGGAGACGCTCGCCCGCGTCGAGGACGGCATCCGCAAGCTCAAGCCCGACGAATTCACGGCGCGCTACCTCGACGCCGTGGCCAAGATCAACATGTACAAAGAGAACGACGCCGCCGCCCTCAAGGGCTGGCACCAGGCGCTCGACAAGAACCCCAACTACTACAGGGCTTACCGCAACATGATCCAGTTCTACCGCAAGCGCGGTAAGAACCAAGAAGCGCTCGGCCTGATGCAGAAGATGCACGAGCTCAACAAGGCGAACATCTCGCGGCTCGTCGAGATGGGCGAGATCCAGATGGCGCTCCTCGACCACGAGCGCGCCGAGTTCTACTTCAAATCCGCGATGGACCGCGACAGCTACTGCAGCGGCGCCCTGAACGGCATGGCCGAGATCCGCTTCCATCAGGGCGACCTCGAGGAGTCCCGCCGCTTGCTCGCGCGCTCGCAGCTCGCGTACAAGACGGCGGCCAACCTCAACCAGCTCGGCATCGACATGGTGAGGAAGATGAAGTACGAGCAGGCGCTTGACCACTACACCCGCGCCCAGTACGTGCTGCCGCAGCAGGACAAAGGGCCGCTCCTCTTCTACAACATCGGCCTCTGCTACTCCCGCTGGGGCAAGCTCGACATGGCTAAGGAATTCCTGAAGATCGCGCTCATCAAGGAGCCGAACTACAAGAAGGCGAAAAAGCTGCTCGACCAGGTCTCGGGCGTCCTCGGCTCCAACGCCGACGTCGCCTGACTCAAGGGAAGCAGGAGCAGTCGCAGGCGGTGAACACTTCCTGCGGACCGTTGGGGCTTCCCCAATGGATGTCGCAGAGCGCGGGTGCATCCTGGAAGATCCCGGCGCCGTAGTTGTGAATCGCGTTCTTCGAGGCCGTGAAGCCTTCCGCCTGCGCGAGGTTCGAGGCGATCTGGAAGCACTGGTCGCAGCTGGCGCCGATCTGATGGCCGTCGACTTCGCCCGTAGGGCCCGCGCCTTGGTTCACGTCCGTGCCGCCGGTCGACGTCCCCGTGTACCCGGACGTTTCCGTCGCGGTGCTGACGCCGGTGACGCTTCCCGTGTCGGTCGACGTCACCGTCCGGGTGTCGGTCGACGTCGTCGCCCTGGTCGCGGCAGCCGTCTCCGTCTTCCCGGTCTGCTTGGTGCTGCCGGAAAAGCCGGAGGAGCTCTTGCATCCGGCAAGCCACCAAGCAAGACCCAGGAAAAGGAGCAGGGAGTTTCTCAACGTTTGAGCTGAGCCTCGTCCCACGAGTACGTTTGCGGCAGCTTGCGGGCCTGACGAATCAGGAACGACTGCTGGTTGCGCAGATATTGGACGATGTTCTTCGACGTCGGCTCCTGCTTCAGGCGATCGATCTCGGTCTGCAGATCGTTGAGCCGGTCCATGTCGTTTTCTTTGGCGTAGATCTGGTCGAGGATGCCGTTGAATTCGTTCTTCTCGGACTCCGTCAGACCGGTCGTGTTGGTGTAGCGATGGTACGCGTTCACCTTCATGGGCTCGGTGTCGACGAGCACCGAGCCGTCGTCCTTCTTCTCCACCACGATTCCGGGCTCCGTGTAGACCCCGGACTTCGGCACCAGGTCACCGATGTTAGCCATGACTCTCTCCTCCTAGAGTTAGCGTGCTTTCGTTTCGTCCATCGTGTATTCGCGCGGGCGGATGTTGAACGTATTCATGATGTGGTTCATTTCAGCGCGGAGATAGCGGGTCAGCTGCAGGTTGTGGGGATCCTGCTCGAGGTCGAAGAGCTTCGCGTTGAGGGTGTTGATGCGCTCGGCCGGATTTTCGTTCTCGCCCTTCACCTGGTCGAGGATTTCGTAGAACTGCTGGCGCGCTTCGGGGGAAAGCCCGTTCAGATAGCCGTGGCGGGTCTGGTCCTTGACGATTTCCGGGTCGCTTTCCAGCACGAGCTGGGCCGTGACCGGGTCCCGGTCTTTCACGGTCACGGGGGTGCCGCCGCGGATAAATGCGGTATCGCCGACGCGTAGGCTCATGCGAAGACCCTCCTCTCCTGTTCTCACTTAAACAGGATATCAATCTCACGGAACGGCCGCAACCTATTGATATAAGGCATATTTTTCCCGGTCTGGTGGGCAAGAATTGCCGCTTTGACGGGGCCTTCTCCCAGAACGACAAAATTTGCTCAAGAACTGCCGGACGATTACCGATTAATGTAATGTACATTGGAGGTTAGATGTATCCGGCACCATAGGGGTGCCTGCGTGCCCGAGGAAGGTATGAGTAAGGTAATAAATTTAGCTAGTTACAGAGGAAGATCGCGTAAAGCGTATCTGGCCAAGCACGGCGGAAGGATCGATCTGTTCGTTCAGAAGTTCCTTCAGCTCAACCTCGACGTCGATTTCGAGCAGCTGACCCTGGACTACCAGGCAGGCCGATTCGGCGGAGAAAGTTCCTGGGATTACGTCCACTTCCGCGAGCTCCTCGCGGACGCCATGGACGAAGCCTTCGGAAGCGTGCTGTATCAGATGCTGCAGAAGCAGCCGTGGTTCGACCAGCGCCTGATTACCCAGGAGCAAGTGATCGACCGGTGCCTCAGCAGCTTCGTGATGCAAGGCTACGAATACGCGATCAAGGGTAAGTAACCCGACCGTCTGTCATCAGGACCCCCAAGATTTCGCCCGTCCGGGCTAGATCCCTAGATCCTTCTCCTCAAAATCCGAAGCTGAGACCCCGACTGGTCCGCGCTGCGCGCTGAGCCTTCCGCGGGTTACCTATAACGGCGCTTCGCGCCTAGGTTCCCGTCACTTGAGGTCGCGGCCCATTTTCTGCTTCGTCACTTCGCCGAGCTCGGCGGGGATCTGCGCCAGGATCATGCCTTCGGCGATTTCGCGCAGGGCCGTGACGGCGAACTTGTTCTTCGTCTTCACGAGGGGCTCTTCTCCGCCCATGAGCTGGCGGGTGCGCGTCGCCGCGATGGTCACGAGCGCAAAGCGATTTTCCAGCACGTCGAGACAGTCTTCGATCGAAACCCTAGCCATTTAGGCGGCTCCTCTGACTACATGATCGGGTGGCCTTTTGGGCACCCAGGCGGTACGATCCGGGGACTCTATACTCATTCGACCCTGGGTTCAAGGAGTAGTGACATGCGTCCCAGCCCTCTCTTTGCCCTGGTGGCCTTGGCTTTCACGGCTTGCGGCGAATCCTCGCCCGCGAAGAAGTACGGCACGCCTCCCGTCAAGGAAGTCGAATCGGCGCTCAAACCCGCAGAGTACGTGCTGGAGGATCCCGCCTGCCAGGACGCGCGGACTCCGACGACGCTCACGAGGACCACCATCCGGGCGTGGCAGGGCGACCAGGTCGTCGAGAAAGAGGTCGACCTGTCTTTGACCTCGTCGACCGACTCCTCGCTCGTGACGCCCGTGATCAGCCTCACCAGCTGGAAGGACGTCTACACCCGGCAGTGCGACCTAGACCGCGGCGAAGCCCACCGCTGTGACGACAAAGAAGGCTACGAAAAAGGCTGGGCGCTGCAAGGCACCGGCGGCGACCTCAAGATCTGCCAGGACGGCCACAACTACGGCCGCCTGAGTTACGAGGGTGTCGCCCTCACCTCCTCCTACTACCTGTCGAAGGCCTACGACCGCTATGCCGCTCTCTCGAAGGCGGACCTGCCGCAGCAGGTCCAGCTGTCGGTGCTGCCGCACTTCATCGACTTCAACGACCACTACATCCAGGACGGCGAGCGCTCGAAGCTGAAGACGTACATCGTCCACAACCTCGCCTACTTCCCGGTCGGCCAGATGATCGCGGTGTTCCCGGAGAGCGCCGAAAGAAGCGACGCCTACACCGGCTACTTCTGGGAATCGGAATTCGTGCTCGGCCACGAGTACGGTCATCACATCGACTTCACGCGCCACGGTAAAGTGCTGGCCAACGCCGGCCTCGAGTGGAATCCCGTGATGCACGGCTTCGCCGACACCGTCCGCCTCCGCCAAGGCCTTTCTGCCGACAGCGACCGCTCGCTCGTCCAGGGCGCGCTGAGCGAGGCCTTCGCCGACCTCCTGGCCTTTTACTCCGAAGGCGCGACCGGCGCCTCGCTGGTCGGTCTCCCCGACATCGGCAGGAACCGCAGCATCGCCGCCGCCACCTTCGGCAACGGCGACGACAAGATCCTGACGGAGGACCGCCTGTCGATCCTCTTCGGTCTGGTCGACGCGGGCGAGACCGCGCAGGGCGAGCCCAAGTACACCGACATCCACGTCGTCGGCGCGATCTTCTCGCACACGGCCGACCAGATCTTCCAGACTCTGACGAAGACCCGCTTCGCCTCCGGCTCCCAGGAAGACGTCGACCAGCGCTACAAAATGGTCCTGACCTGGATGGACTCGCTCGTCGAGGGCACCGCCAAGCTGACCGCGGAAGAGAGCGGCACCGACGTCCTCCAACCGGTCGCGCTCGCCTTCGAAAAAGTCGCCGACGCCTTCCTGGCGTCCTTCCCTTTGACGGAAGACGGCGGCCTGACGAACGACACCGTGCGGACCGAACTCTGCCTGAAGGCCAAATCCCTGCTGCCTGCCTTGCAGGCCGGACCGTTTGCGACCGCCGCCGGCCGCTGCGAATAAGCCTTTGATCTGGCGGTGAGAACAGGTAAAATCCGGGGAATAACAAACCTCGCGAAGGTGCCGGTTGCGCCTGATTCCCACCATACTAATGGGCTTGGCACTCGCCTCGGCTTCCGGCGTCGCCTTCGGCCAGGCGCCGGCGCCCAAGAGCAAGGTAGCGAGTCCCGCGGGCAAGCCTCCGAAACCGACGCCGACCGTGCCGCCGAAAAAATTCCCGCCGGCACCCAAAGAGCAGCCAAAAGCGGAGGCGAAGCACAAACGGCCGCCCGGCGTCCGCGGCATGTTCGAAGAAGCCCAGGCGCTTTATGAGGCCAGCAAGTACGAGGCCTCGCTTTTTGCTTACGCGGCACTCCTGAAGAAATACCCGGGACACGAGCCGGCGGTGATCCAGACCGCGAAGGCGCTCTACCGCCTCGACCGGATCAAGGACGCGTATGCCGTGTTCACGAAGGTGAATCCGCAGCACCTCGATCCGGAGACAAGCTACGAGTTCGGCTGGTCGTTCTACACCAACCGCGCCTGGGACGGCGCGCTCTTCGCCTTTCAACGCGTGCCGAAGGGCCACGCGCTCTTCGACCTGGCCAACTATTACGGCGGCATCTGCGCCATCAAGCTGAAAAAGTACGACGTCGCGGAAGATATGCTCGAAAAGGCCGTCGTCCTTCCCGATAAGCTGGCGAAGAGCCGCTCCCTCTACATCAAGCACGTGCAAGCCCTCCGCTTCATGCAGGAGAAGAGCCAACTCGCGAAGGATCGCGACACGGAGAAGAACGCGCTCGCCACTGGAGGCAAGAAAAAGCCGCCCCCGACCGTCGATAAACCGATCACGAGCACCGACTACATGCACCAGGGCTTCAAGGGCGTGGTCAAGTCGGCGCGTGTCAAGTACGCGGCCGAGCATCAATACATCGACAACTTCGGCC
>JAYVBB010000018.1:0-7604 GCA_043750715.1 Pseudomonadota bacterium
CGCCGAGAATTTAAACCGCGGAGTTCGCGGAGTTCGCGGAGGATTTTTCAAGTCCTTCTGCAATTCTGATCCCCGCCCGGTCGACGAATCGGACAGCGACACATCAAGATGGTCGCTCGCTCCGACGTTACCGACGGCGCTGGAAAATCGAACGCACTTTCGCTTGGCTCCTGAGTTTCCGGCGGATCACCGTGCGTTGGGAGCGGATCGATTCGATTTACGGCGCATTTGTCCATCTTGCCTGTGCCTTTATGGTTTTGCGCCGGCTGACGCCAAAAATCTAAAGACCAAGCCCTGTAAGCTTCAGGTAGGTAAGCGCCTGAGCCTTGTGGATTTCGATCAAAGTCCCGACTGCCTTGACTTCGACCAAGACCGGATCCTCGACGATCATGTCGGCACGAAACCCACAGTCGAGTATCCGCCCTTTATAGGCGACGGGAAGCGAAGCGCCGGAATGCCAACGACACGGGCCGTCCGTGGTCGACTTGCTAGAGCCTCCGCGGACTCCGCGAACTCCGCGGTTTAAATTCTCGGCGTCTTTGCGGTTATTAAATAGCTTCTAGAGCCGCATCTGCAAAGGCCGTACTTCATGAAGGATGCGTTTTCCCGCCCAACGGCAAAGCAAAGTGCCGTAGCTGCCGAGCGCGATCATCGCGACGAGCATCATTTCGAGCGGCTTTCCCGCGCCGGGAAGCAGCGTCCAGGGGCGGAAGAAAAAGAGATACATGGCGGTTGCGATCACGGGAATCAGCGACGCGGCAAGTGGCAAATGCCGGACAAATGCTTGCAGCATCCGTTGGTATTCGGGCCGGCGGGAATTCTCCGGTTCGAGCTTCAGCGCGATCCAGAGATTGCAGGTTGCCGAGTAGGTCGTCGAGATGAGGCACGCGATGAGAACCGACGCAACGAAGTGCGGGAAGCCTATCGGATGCACTCTGCCCTGAATATGAATCGCGATCGCCGCCAACACGGGAATGCTGAGAAGCCACGACGCCGCGCTGATGCCTGCGCGTACAGCGGGAAGAAAGAGCGGGCTCTTGCCTTTGAGCGCTCCCGCGCGGGTCAGGCGGCGGCCGATGAGAGCGCCGAGCAGCGACGTGGCGAGGACGAAAACCATGCCAGCACGCATCAGCGGCGAGCCGGTGTCGTTGCCCAAAGCCCGGCGCAGCAGGAGGTTGTAGCCCATTACTTCCATGGCGCCGACGAAGTGGGCCAGGGAAGCGCACCAGAAGAGTATCCGGACCTTTTTTTGGGACGCGGTATCCATCACCCCTACACGCGCAAACCCATGACAAAATGGCTCACGAATTCTAAAATTACTTTTAACTAAATGATTTTAAAGATATTTTTCGACCGAGATGGGAACCCCGTTAAGGATCGCGTTGCCGGAGAGGAGGTCGACCGCGTTGGGGTCGGTGACGTCGTTGACGCTTACCCCCTGGGCGTGCTCGGCGACGTCCAAGCGGGTGCCGGGACGGGTATGGCCGAAGCCGTGGGGAATCGAGACGACTCCAGGCATGATGCCGTCGACGACGACGACGGGGATCGCGATGGCACCGACGCGCGAACGCACGCGGATCTCGTCGCCCGTTTTGATGCCGCGCGGCGCGGCGTCGTCAGGATGCATCAACGCGGTGCACGTTGGGCGGCCCTTGGTCAGGCGCTCGAAGTGACCCATCCACGAATTGTTCACGCGCACCTGGCGGCGCCCGATCAGAAGCAGGTCGAAGCCGTCTGCCGTCCGCGCCGAGGCAGGGAACAGACGGTCCTCGAGGCGCTGTAGATCCTTGACGAACGGCTCGGGAGCGAGCTGGATCCGCTTTGCCTTGTTGAAGAGGCGTTCCGGCAGGCGTGGCTCGAGCGCGCCGAGATCCAGTCCGTGAGGGTGCTTCTTCACGCGCGAGAGAGTCAGGCCGCGCGAGAACGGGTTCAGCTTCGCTCCGTGCGGGCCGAAGCGCAGGCCTAGGGCCAGAATGCGCTCGGGCGTCAGCAATTTTTGGAGATGGCCGCCCTTGCCCTGCCTCAGCCGGTGCTCGAGGCCCGAAAGGATCTGCCAATCGTGACGGGTGCCGGCTTCCGGCTGGAAGCACGGCTCGGAGAACTTGGTCGTGTTGCGCACGGCAAGCACGTGGAAGACTGCGTCGTAGTGCTCGTGTTCGAGCACGGCGGTCGGCGGCAGGATGTGATGCGCATGCCGCGTCGTCTCGTTCACGTAGAAGTCGATCGACGCCATGTAGTCGAGCGCCGGCAGCGCGCGGTCCAATGCGGCGCCGTTGGGTGTCGAGAGCACCGGGTTGCCCGCGGTCGTGACGAGCGCTCTGATCTGCCCGTCGCCGGGCGTCAGCATTTCCTCGGCCATCACGGCGACCGGAAGCTCGCCCGCGAACTCGGGGAGACCGCGCACGCGGCTCTTCCACTTGGCGTAGTGGCCGCGCGACGTGTAGGGGAGGGGGTCGAATGCCGGAGTCGTGAACATGGCGCCGCCGGGCCGGTCGAAATTGCCTGTGACGATGTTGAGCACGGTCAGAAGCCACTGGCAAAGCGCGCCGAATTCCTGCGTCGAGACGCCGACGCGCCCGTAGCAAACCGCGGACTTGGCTGCTGCAAAGCGGCGGGCGAGGCTCCGGATGTCGTCGGCCGCGATGCCGGTCACCGCCGCGACGCGCTCGGGTGGAAACTTCTGGACCAGACTTTGGATCTCGGCAAAGCCATCGGTGAAATCCCTAAGGCGCTCGGGTTTGACCAGATTCTCGGCGTGCACGACGTGGAGGAGCGCCAGCAGCAGCGCCGCGTCCGTTCCCGGCCGGATGAAATGATGGCGTGTCACGACGGCCGCCGTCTCCGTCTTCCTCGGGTCGATGAGGATGACCTCGCCTCCGCGGTCGCGGATCGCCTTGAGGCGAGTCGTGACGTCGGGCGCCGTCATCATGCTACCGCGTGACACCAGCGGATTGCCGCCCATGATGATCATGAAATCGGTGCGGTCGATGTCGGGCACGGGGAGCAGCAGCTGGTGACCCAGCATGAAGTAGCCGACCATGTGGTGCGGCAGCTGGTCGACGGAGGTGGCGGCGAAGCGGTTCTTCGTCCGGAGCTGCCGCAGGAATCCCTGCAGATAGAGGAGCGACCCATAGTGATGCGCGTTGGGGTTGCCGATGTAGCTGGCCACCGCGTCGCGGCCGTGGGCTTTTTGCACGCGCAGGAGATTTTCCGCGACCTCGTCGAGTGCAACGTCCCACGGGATCTCTTCCCAGTCGTTGCCCTTCTTCCGAAGCGGGCGTTTGAGGCGCCGCGGATCGGAGTGGATGTCGGCCAAGGCTTCGCCTTTGAGGCAGAGGTAGCCCCGGCTGAAGCCGTCGAGCTCGTCGCCCTGGATCCTGGTGACGACGTCGCCGTCGACTTCGACTTTGACGCCGCACATGGCCTCGCAGAGGCTGCAGGTTCGAAAGTGCGTGCGTTTGGCCAAGACGTTCCCGGGGCGATTCGTTAAGCTCGAAAGATGCTTTCCTGGATGATACTGCTCCTGCTGACGGCGACGGCGCAAGCGTCGGATGCACCCTGCGCCAAATCCGTCGTGCTGAAACCTGGCGCCGGCTGCTTCCTGTTTCAGGACGTCGCGGCGCCGGCACCCATGAACGTCTACTACTTCAAGCCGAAAAAGAGCGGGTCGGCCACGCCGATCCTGTTTTCGATGCACGGCATGAGTCGAACGGCAAAGAGCCACCGGGACATTTGGCTCCAGGAGGCCGGCAAGCGCGGCGTGCTCGTCCTCGCGCCGGAGTTCTCCACGCAGCATTTCCCCTCCGAGATGTCCTATACGCTCGGCAACATGGGCCAGCCCAAGGCGACGACCGAGGAAAAGCTCTGGGGCTTTTCGCTCGTCGAGCGGCTCTTCGACGCGGTGAAAAAGGCGGAGGCGAACGCCTCGCCGACTTACGCGATCTTTGGGCACTCGGCCGGCGCGCAGTTCGTGCAGCGCATGATCCTGTTCAAGCCGGGCCGGCTCCGGGCAGCCGTAGCGGCGAACGCCGGTTTTTACGCCCAGCCTTCGCTCGATGCTTCTTATCCCGACGGCGTCGGCCAGACGGCGGCGACCAAGGAGACGCTCGCCCAGTCCCTGAAGTTTCCCCTGACGATCCTGCTCGGGGACAAAGACGACGATCCGAACGACGCCAAGCTCGCCAAAGGGAAAGCCGCCTCTGCCCAGGGCGCCAATCGGGTCGAGCGGGGTAAAGCCTTTCTGGCCGCCGGGCAGGCCAAGGCCCAGGAACTCAAGGCGTCCTTCAGCTGGAAGCTGAAAATCGTCCCCGGGGTCGCCCACAATCCCGCGGGCTGCGTCCCGGAAGCCGCCAAGGCTCTCTTTCCTTAAAGACCCCGCTGGGATAGAATCATCGGACTTTCCCTATTCGTTCCAAGGAGTCTTCGCATGCGTAGGCGCGCCGCGTCCGGTTCGTTGCTACTTAGCTCGCTGCTCTTGCTCGCTTCGGCGGGTTGCAAGACCGGCACAGACGGAAGCGCGTCCCTCGCCAAAGCCGACGACGGCGGCGCCGCTGCCGTGGGCTTCCAGGCCCCGACCTCTTGGCCGCCCGAGCTCGGCGAAAAGGAATTCGTCGACGCCGAAGGCAACAACGAGGATTTCTGGGTCGACAAACTGGTCGAGCAATCCGACAAGACCGTCGCCGGTCTGAAGGAATCGACCGGTTCCGCGCGCCGCTCGGCCCACTCGAAGGCCCACGGCTGCGTCACCGGCACCTTCGAGGTTCTGGCGGACCGCGACGAGCGCAGCAAACACGGCATTTTCGCGAACGAAGGCAAATACCCCGTCTGGATCCGCTTCTCCAACGCCACCCCGAACGTCCAATCGGACGTCACTCCCGACGGCCGCGGCATGGCCGTCAAAGTCATCGGCGACTTCGGCCCGAAGATGCTGCCCGGCCAGGAGCAAAGCAACGGCGTCGACTTCCCGTTCGTCAGCGGCCCGATCTTCCCCGTGCCTGACGTGAAGGAATACTTGGCCCTGCAGCAGGACCTTCCGGGCTACCTCGCGTCCCACCTGCAAACCGCCGCGCTCGCGATCAAAGTCCTCGGCCGCACGATGAAGAGCCCGCTGCTCGGCACGTACTGGAGCATGGGTGCCTTCAAGCTCGGCCCGCAGGCGGTGAAGTTCTCGACCCGTCCTTGCGTAGGTCCCTGGTTCAACATCCCGCTTTCGCTCGGCGAGAACTACCTCCGCAACGCGATGATCAAGCAGCTCGAGACGAAAAAGCAGGAAGCCTGCTTCGACTTCGGCGTCCAGTTCCAAGCCAACGCCGAATCGATGCCCGTCGAGGACCCGACCGTCGAATGGCGGGAATCCGCGTCGCTGCTCGCTCCGATCAAGCGCCTTTTCAAGGCTCCGGACCCGGTGTCGCCGTTCGTCACGATCGCCAAGATCCGCATCCCGGCCCAGGCGTTCGCCAGCGCCGCGCAGGACCAGTTCTGCGAGCGCATGTCGTTCAATCCCTGGCGCACGGTCGAAGACCAGCGGCCTCTGGGCAACCTGATGCGCGCCCGCCTCAAGGTCTACTCGGCCTCCCTCAAGAAGCGCTTCGAGATCAACGGCCAGCATGCCCTTCCGGACGTTCTGACCGGTACCCAGGCGGACGTCACGGCGAACTGAAAGTTGCAGAAAAAGTAGACGATGTTCCGGGGCTGGCCACTTGCCAGCCCCGTTTCTTTTGCCTAACCCCCTGACTTCACGGCCTTGGCGAGGGGCGAAAGTCCTGGCCCGCTAACTGCACAAGCGCTTCCGGTTCCGCTCTTCCTCTTGCTCTTGCTCGAACACCGGAGTTGTCGCCGTGCTGCTGCGCTCGCTTGCCATGATGCTCGCCGTCTCGCCCGTCGCGTGTGTAAAAGTCGACTGGGCGTATACCGATCACCGCTCTACGGGTGATAGCGCCAAGGAAGGCGCCGACGATCTTGCACCCGGCGAGGCTACTTTGCTCGTCGACCTGCCGGCCAGCGTCGAGCTGGGCGAAGCAAAGGTCGCGTTCAAGCTTTGGCCCGTCGGCGAGTGCGAAGGCACCGAAGACGAGACGACGCTTGGCGCCGACGAGTTCCCTTACTCCCTCGTCGTCGATTCGTCGTGCGACTACAAAATGACGTTCGCCTTGGGCGACGCCGAAGCCGGCGAGCCGGTCGAAGTGCTGGGCGAAGATCTGGCGGACGCCAGGGAGGACGGCCTGGTCGTCGACGTCGAGCTCGCCAAAGCGAAGGGTGACACCGAAACGTCGACCGCGACCGACACGTCCACCGACACGACGGCCGAAGACCCGACCGCGAACGTTCCGGTCGACACCGCCAACGGCACGGGTTCCGAGCTCGGCATCAAGGAGTTCCGCATCGCCGCCGGCACCGGCAACGGCGCCTGGAACACCGCCCAGAAACCGATCGTCGCCCGCGTCGGCGACACCGTCCGCATCTTTAACGACGACACCACGACGCACCGCCTGCACACCAACGGCCGGCCGTGCCCGCACGGCAACGACATCCAGCCGGGTCAGTTCCGGGATTGCGTGATCGGTCAGCAGTTCGAAGGCGATCTTTACGACCACAACACGAACGGCCCGGTCTTCTTCCAAGCTACGCGCTGAAGCTCAGAGCTGGTTCATGCAGGCGTAGACCTGTTTCGACCGCTCTTCTTTCGACGTCGCTTCCGCAGGCTTCTCGTCCTTGGATCCGTAAAGCGTGTAGCAGCCGGTCGTGATGTGATGCGACGACTCGCCGTCATTGCAGTCGATGTTCTGCGCATCGCCGACTTTGATCCACTGCACGACGATCCGGTTGCTGTCGTCCGACTGGCCGCAGCTGACGAGCTTGGCGCCGCCGTCGGCGTCCGAGCGCAGCACGTCGGTGAGCAAGCCTCTCTTCTCGAGCTCGGCTTTGACGGTGTCCCAGTTGCACTCGAACTGCGACTGGCGCATCTCGGCGCATTTCTGCTCTTCGTAGTTGTAGGTCTTGCCCTGGTCGATGCAGTCCTTCACGGGGCCGGTCCACTTGATGTTGACCTTGTCGCCCTGGACGCACTCGGGAGGAGTCGTGTTGGTGCCGCAGAGCAGCGCCGCTTGCGGATCGTCGGGGTCGCCGCCGCAGCCGGGGCCTTCTCCGGCGTCTTCCGACTTGGTGGCGCCGGAGCCCGAACCCGCGAAGTTGTTGTCGTTGCACGACCCGACGAACGGGACGAGCGCAGCGAGCACGAGCCAGGTTTTCGGACGCAAAATCATGTCTCTTTATCGGGAAAACCCCCTGAAACCTTTAATAATCACCGTTATTTCTATCATTTCGAGGCGTAAGGCATCATTATTGGGGACCTTTCCGTCTTTTCGCTCACTTGGAGGTTCTGGATGCTGATGAGAATCGTGACCCTGTTGATGTTCCTGGGATTCGTGACTCCCGCTTTCGCTGATGAAACCCTGAAAGCCACCGTCGTCGAGCAACCCAAAGCCGGGGAGCCGAAAAAAGACGACGCCCAGCCGGCCGCCGCCGCCACGGGCGCGGGCTTCGCCAACACCGAGTGCACCAACGGCAAGAACACGCGCAACGTCGAGCTGACGAGCACCGACGCT
>JAYVBB010000019.1:0-8135 GCA_043750715.1 Pseudomonadota bacterium
CTGTCCCCTGAGAAGGTCGTCGTGACCGTCGATCGCCACGCCAATACGTCCGCCGCGTCGGTTCCGCTGAACGACAAGCAGCGCCGCGACGCCTACAACTGCGACATCACCTACGGAACCAACAACGAGTTCGGCTTCGACTACCTCCGCGACAACATGAAGACGGAAGTCGCGCGTATGGTCCAACAGCGCGGCCACAACTTCGTCATCGTCGACGAGGTCGACTCCATCCTGATCGACGAAGCGCGTACGCCGTTGATCATTTCCGGCCCTTCCGAGTCGAACACCGAGCTCTACATCCGCGTCAACTCGGCCATTCCGGGCCTGCAGAAAGACTCCGACTACATCTTCGACGAGAAATCTCGCACCGTCGCTTTGACGGAAGACGGCATCAGCAAGATGGAAAAGCGTCTGCGCGTCGAAAATCTCTACGATCCGGCCAACATCGAAGTTCTGCATCACGTCCAGCAGGCGATGAAGGCCCACGTCGCGTTCAAAAAAGACGTCGACTACGTCATCCGCGAAGGCAAAGTCGTCATCGTCGACGAGCATACAGGCCGCCTGATGCCGGGCCGCCGCTGGTCCGACGGCCTCCACGGCGCGGTCGAAGCGAAAGAACACGTCGAAGTCCAAAACGAGACGCAGACGCTCGCGACCATCACCTTCCAGAACTTCTTCCGCCTCTACGGCAAGCTCGCCGGCATGACCGGCACCGCCGACACGGAAGCGGTCGAGTTCGAGAAAATCTACAAACTCCAGGTCGTGGTGATTCCGACCAACGCGAAGATGATCCGGAAGGACGAGGAAGACGTCGTCTTCCGCACGGCGCGCGAAAAATTCAACGTCATCGCCGACGAAATCGCGGAAGCGCAAAAGCGCGGCCAGCCGGTGCTCACCGGCACCGTCTCGGTGGAAAAGTCCGAGCTCCTCTCGACGCTCCTGAAAAAGCGCGGCATTCCCCACGAGATCCTGAACGCCAAGAACCACGCCCGTGAAGCCGAGATCATCGCCAACGCCGGCCAAAAGGGCCAGGTGACCATCTCGACCAACATGGCCGGCCGCGGTACCGACATCAAGCTCGGCGCCGGAGTGAAAGAGCTCGGCGGCCTCTACGTCGTCGGCACCGAACGCCACGAATCGCGCCGCATCGACAACCAGCTCCGTGGTCGTTCCGGCCGCCAGGGCGACGAAGGCAAAACCAAATTTTTCCTGTCACTCGAAGACGACTTGATGCGGATCTTCGCGTCCGACCGTCTGTCGGCGATCATGGGCCGCCTCGGCATGCAGGAAGGCGAGGCGATCATTTCGCCGATGGTCACCCGCGCCATCGCCCGCGCGCAAAGACGCGTCGAAGAGCAGAACTTCGGCAGCCGGAAGCATTTGCTCGAGTACGATGATGTCATGAGCCAGCAACGGCAGGTCGTCTACGGCCTGCGGAGCGACGCGCTGCACGGCGTCAAACGCCTCGACTTCATCGACGCGGCCGCGCACCAGGTCACGCTCACGCTGCTCGCCGACATGGCGCCCGAGCGCACCGGCACGGGCGGCTGGGACATGGCCGCCGTCGCCAAGGCCGTGCAGTCGACGCTGCATACGCCAGTCGACCTCAGCCAGTTCAACAAGACCGACGGCTCGCTTGACGATCTCGCGAACCTCGTCGCCGACCAGGTGATGGCGTCCTACAAGGCGAAGACGGACAAGATCGGCGAGGAAAACGCCAAACGCCTCGAGTCGTGGGTGTTCCTGCAGGTCATCGACAAAGCCTGGAAGAACCACCTACTAGGCATGGACTCCCTGAAAGACAGCGTCAGTCTTCGTGGCTACGGCCAGCGTGACCCGCTCCAGGAGTACAAGAAAGAAGGCTTCCGCCTCTTCTCGCTGATGATGGCCCGGATCGAAGAAGAAGCGACCACCGCCCTCGTCTCGCTGGAAGTGCCGGACCAACCGGTCGCGCCGCAGCCCCTTGCCGCCCCCGACGAATCGAAAATGTCGTTTCAGCACCCGACGGCCCAGACGCCCCAGACTGCCGCTCCTGCTCCGCAGCCTGCCAACGGTCGGACCGCCAGCCCGCAGCCGCGGCCCGCGGCCCGCGAGCCGGAAGACAGCAAGCTGATCTACCACGGGTCACGTTCGGCGCCGCCGCCGGCCCGCCAACAGCAGCAGCAACAGGCGCAGCAGGAAAAGCCCGCGGCCCAGACGTTCAAACGCGACGAGCAAAAGGTCGGCCGGAACGATCCCTGCCCTTGCGGCTCTGGTAAGAAGTTCAAGAAATGCCACGGCGCCGGGACCGACGAAGCATCCGTCTGATATGATGGACTCATGAACCGGATCCTCGATTTTTCCCCCTCTCAGGAAGAAGCGGTCGTCTCCCGCATCCTGGTGCTCGTGCACCAGTCGATCGACGACGCCTTTCCTTCGATGGTGAACGCCAACCGCAAGTTCACGAAGACCGTGTTCAGCGAAGAAGGCGGGGAAAAAACCGCCGCCATGCGCCCCGCCGACCAATTCGGCAGCGTCGAGGACACCTCGCCCGACGGCCGGAACAGCGACGGCGCGACGTTGCCGCCGCCGCCGCCGAGCCGCGTACCTCCGCCACCGCCCGTGAAGGCCCGCGGCACGGAGCCGCCCGCCGCGGAAAAAGGCAACACCGCCGAATCGGCCAAGTCGCTGAGCTTCAACTCGCAATTGAACCCAATGAACAAGGACGTGTCGCGTTCGACGCGCCTCGACAGTCACATGGACCGGATGGGCGACGGCGCCGGCCCGGACTGGGTGACGCGGATCACTCTGGCGCTACTCATCGCCGGGCTGATCCTGCTCGCTTACGTGCTGTTCGTTTAGGATTCGACCGTGCGACCGTCAGCAGCCGCTGCCTGAAGCTCGTAGATCGGTCCGAGCGCTTCCTGGGCGGCGTCGATGATTTTCATCACGTCTTCTTTGGAGAACGCGACGCGTTCGGCGGTGCCTTGGATCTCGAGGATCTTGCCGGCGCTCGTCATCACGACGTTCATGTCGAGGTCCGCCGAGCTGTCCTCTTTGTAGTTCACGTCGACCAGCACTTCGCCGGCTTTGATGCCTACGGAGATGGCCGCGACGGCTTCGTTCAGAGGATTCTGCTTCAAGCGGCCGCTGCGGAGCAGCTTCTGCACGGCGATCCTGAGGGCGACGTAGGCACCCGTGATCGACGCGGTGCGCGTGCCGCCGTCGGCCTGGATGACGTCGCAGTCGATCTGGAAGGTCAGGTCCGGGCAACGATTCAGGTCGAGGACGCCGCGGATGGAACGGCCGATCAAGCGCTGGATTTCCTGCGTCCTGCCGCCGAGCGAGCCGCCTCTTTCCCGGCGGATTCGCTGCTGGGAAGATCCGGGAAGCATGGAGTATTCCGCCGTCAGCCAGCCCTGCGGCGGCTGCGAGTTGCGGAGGAACCCCGGGACGCCTTCTTCGACCGAGACCGTGCAGATGACTTTGGTGTCGCCGAGCTCGATCAGAACCGAGCCGTCGGCGTGTTTCGTATAATGCGGAATGAGGCGAAGGGGACGAATTTGTCCCGATGACCTGCCGTCGTTTCTAAGCATAACTGCCCTCCGGGTCTGTGAAACCCGGGGCACCGTACCTTTACTCGGCAGATTCGTCGACGATGAACTTGATCTCGGCCGTTGCCGTGTGGATCTCGCCGGCGGCGCCTTTGATCGAGAGGGTCAGGACGTTGTCGGTGGCGTCCTCTTCGGTGCCGAAGAGCTCGAACGACTCGGTCACGAAAGCATAGACGCCGTCGCGGCCATCGACCGGTTCGAGAGACTCGAGAGCGATCGTTTTACCATCGAAATTGGTGGCTTCGAGGCGGCCTTCGACCGACTCCGTGGAGAACGACGCGGCCGTCGGCGTCTCGAAGGTGACGATCTTCGCGGCCAGGTCCTCGGCCGACGTCACGATGCGGACGTGGTCGGGGCTGCCGGCAATTTCGGCGAGATACTTTTCCGGGTCGAAGCCCGGGATCCGGTCTTGGAGCGAATTGTCGACGTTGCCGACGAAGACCACGTTGAGCGTCACGTCTTTCACGTTGGTGCGGAGCGACTCGGCGGCGGCGCGGCCGGCCTCGACCACTTCTTCCGGCGTCTTCTGGTTGCCGAAGAGCGAGTCGATGGCGCTGGTGCCGGCGACCGTCGGGGCGCCGTCGGTGATGAAGTAGACGACCTTGTTGCCTTCGACCGTCTTCAGCAGGTCTTCGGCTTGTTTGAAGGCGGCTTCGTAGTTCGTGTTGCCGCCTCCGGCGTCGCAGAAACGCGCGACGGTCAAGTTGGCTTTGAAGTCTTCGAGCGTAACGGGGTCGATGCCGGGGATCGCCGTCGTCCCGAAGCCTTGCAGCGCAACTTTGACGGCGGCGGCCTTCAGCTCGGGCGAGCTTTCGAGTTTCTTGAGGATCGCTTCGCCGGCTTGCAGGCGGCCGCAGCTACCCGCCACTTCCGGGTCGTTGCCCTGCATGGAGAGCGAGTAGTCGAGAACGAACAGCACCGTCAGCACGCCCGCTTTGGAGGTGGAGCCGAGGTCGCAAAACTCGCCTTCGAGGCGGACGGTCGTGGAAGCCTGACCGGTGACTTCCGTCACGAGCTTGGCTTCCGACTTGCCGTCTTCGCACGAGAGCTTCAGGTCGCGTTCGGATTTCCGCGAATCGGCATCCTGATGGTTAGGATCCAGCGGCTTCGATTCCGCCGCTTTTTTCTTGTCGCCACCGCCCGCGAAGGACGATTTGTTACATCCGGAAAAGGCCAGTCCCGCGACGGCCACAGCGCAAAAGCCAACCCGATTCAGCGTCTTCACAACTTGGAACCCCCAGGCAACAGTCAGTAGGTGCAGGGGAGAATTGCAAGACATCTGCCAAAATAATTACCAATAATATCGATATGATATCGTGGGCGGAGGTGTCCAAATCGTGACTATCCCGTCAAATCCCGGCGCGCGTTCCAGGCCCCTTCGCGTCGGTCGGCTGCGACGGGATCTCGGCGTGGATGTTTTCAGGGTAGCGTCCCGTGAAGCAGGCGGTGCAGTACTTGCCCTCACCGACTTCCGAAAGCGCCTGCCTTAGGCCGTCGACGGAAAGGTACGCGAGGCTGTCGCAGCCGAGGAGCTCCCGGATCGCCGGAACGTCCTTCTGCGCGGCGAGGAGCCGCGAGCGGACCGGGGTGTCGACCCCGTAGAAGCAGCTGTGGGTGATCGGCGGCGAGCCGATGCGCATGTGGATCTCGCGGGCTCCCGCCGACCGGATCATGCGGATGATTTTCGCCGACGTGGTGCCCCTCACGATGGAATCGTCCACTACGACGACGCTTTTGCCCTTTAGAACGCTGCGAACCGGATTCAGCTTCAGGCGTACCCCGAAGTCCCGGATCTCCTGGGCGGGCTGAATGAAGGTCCTGCCGACGTAATGGTTCCGGACGAGCCCGAGCTCGTGCGGTAGGCCCGACTCCTCAGAGTATCCAATCGCCATCGGCACGCCCGAGTCCGGCACCGCAATCACGATGTCGGCCCCGGGGGCCGGGGCTTCCTTGGCGAGGATCGTGCCCATCTTCCGGCGAAGGGTATAAATCTCCTCACCGAAGACCCGGCTGTCGGGGCGGGCGAAATAGATCGGCTCGAACGAGCAGAAAGCGGGCTTCTTCTTCTCGAGCGGAAAGTGCGAGGTCATGCCCGACGTCGTGAGCTCGACGACTTCGCCGGGGGCGACCTCGCGGACGAATTCGGCGTCGATCAGGTCGAGGGCGCAGGTTTCGCTGGTGACGATGTAGCTGTCGCCCTTCTTCCCGATCACGAGCGGGCGAAACCCGTAAGGATCGCGGACGGCGAAGAGCCGGTCTTTAGAGAGGAGGGTCATGGAATAGGCGCCGTTCACCTTTTTCATGGCCTGGAAGATCCGGCCGAGAATCGTCGGCTCGTCGGCTCGGGCGATCAGGTGCACGAAGACTTCGGTGTCGGAGGTGCTCTGGAAGATGGAGCCGGAGGCTTCCAGCTGCTGGCGGATGATGGTGCCGTTGGTGAGGTTGCCGTTGTGCGCGATCGCCAGCGGACCGAGTACCGTCGTGAAATAAAACGGCTGAACGTTCTGGATGATGTGGCCGCCCTGGGTCGAGTAGCGGACGTGTCCGATGGCGGCGTCGCCGCCGAGGCGGGACAGGATCTCGGGGTTGAAGGTTTCCGCCACGAGCCCGAACCCTTTGTGGACGTTGAAGAGCGTGTCTTTCGCTGCGACTTTCTGGTCGAGCGTGACGATGCCGCAGCCTTCCTGTCCCCGGTGCTGCTGGGCGAACAGGCCGAGGTAGACCCAATTGGCCGCTTCCGGCGCGCCGATGACTCCGACGACGCCACATTCTTCTCTGAGTGAACTCATATAGAGGCTCGGAACGCTTGGAGCGCCCTCTCCCTTTGCAACGACCAGCCACCGAATTCGTATTCGCCGCTGGAGGTGACCTGACCGACTTTGATGAACAGATTCTTGTCGAGACGGCCCGCTTCCGCGACCGTCACGCGCTCGACGTCGTCCTTGATGGCCACCAGGTAGCAACCCGAGACTTCACCGAAGTAGCGGTAGACTGCCTGATCGGAGGTGAGATCCGCATGGGTGAGATCGAGGGAAAGGCCCAGCTGCGTGCCGATGACCATGCGGCAGGCCGTCGCGGCGATGCCGCCGTCGCCGACGTCGCGGGCGGCGGTGATCGCGCCCTTGGCCACGTGACGGCGCAGGAATTCCATCGCCTCCCTTTCGGCCGGCCATTGGATCCGGGGCATCTGGCCCTTGTCCAAAGGCATTCCCAGGAGCTTGCCGACGAGCGAGCCGCCGAAGGCTGGCGCCGTCTTTTTCGGGTGGAGGAGATAAAGCGTCGTCGCCGCCCGGATGATGGCCGGCGGGCTCGGACGGACGTCGGTCATCTTGCCGACCATACCGATCATCGGCGTCGGCGCGATGCTCTTGCCGTCCGTCGTGTTGTAGAGGCTGACGTTCCCTGAAACGACCGGCACCGAGAGCTCGCGGCAGGCGTCGGAAATCCCGTCGACTCCCAGCGAGAAGTCGGACATCACCAGCGGGTCCTCGGGATTCCCGTAGTTCAGGCAGTCGGTGATGGCGAGCGGGCGGCCGCCGGCGGCGGCGATGGCTCGCGCCGACTTCAACACGGCGTGGGCAGCGCCCTGGCGCGGGTCGACCCGGCAGTAGCGCTCGTTGCAGGATGCGGCCGTCAGGACGCCCAGGTGAGGCTCGGACGGATCGGCCCAGTCGGAGCGGACCCAGAGCACGGCCGCGCCCTGTTCGGAGGGTCCGTGCACCGTCTTGGTTCCGATGTGGTGGTCGTACTGGCGATAGACCGGCGACTTGTCGCCGGTGTCTTTGAGGATCCCGAGCAGCACCTGGTCCGGGCCCTTGGTTTTGATTGTCTGCGCCACCTCGACGTCGAAGGCCTTGCTTTCCGCGTCGGTGGACAGGGTCCGCGCCTGCATCGGGCGTTCGTACTTCGGGGCGGCGTCCGTCATCGGATTCACCGGCACGTCGATCTCGAGCTTGCCCTGATGATGAATCTGCACACGGCCGGTGTCGGTGACGACGCCGATGGCGTTGCAGTGGAGCTCCCACTTGTCCAGCACCTGCTTCAGGGGCTCCCACTGATGGGGTTCGATCACCATCAGCATGCGTTCCTGCGACTCCGACAGCAGGAGCTCGTAGGCCGTCATGTTGGTCGTGCGAACGGGGACGTGATCCAGGTCCATGTAGAGGCCGTTGCCGGCCCGGCCTGCCATTTCGAAGGAGGAAGACGTGAGACCGGCGGCGCCCATGTCCTGGAGGCCGACGACGAGGCCTTTTTCCAGGACCTCGAGGGTGGCTTCGATCAGCAGTTTTTCGGTGAAAGTCAAAGTCCAACGGTAATTCTGGAATGTCAAACCACTTTACATTAAATGAATGATAGTCCTCTTTGCTTACAACTTTTCCTACACCTTTGAGTTTTGTAAATGTCAATGAATGATTAGCCCCTTTGGTTGAACTTGACTTCATCAATAGAATGTCGCCAACGGAAACTTCTTCTAAAGTTCCTTTGTATTTTTCATCTCCGTCCTCTGCATATCCGTCATACCAAATTTCTTTTTCAATAAAT
>JAYVBB010000020.1:0-4045 GCA_043750715.1 Pseudomonadota bacterium
CGTAGAACCCGACGTAACGGTTCACCGCCTTCAGCGTCTCGTCGAAGGGACCGGGCTGCTTTTCTTCCTGCTGCGTGACTTCTTCCAGGTCGCGGAACACCTGGCCCAGCTTCCATTCCGCGCTGCCGTCCAGGGCCTTTTCCGGCGCCGGCAGGCGGGGCTCCGTCTCCATGTCGGGGCGCGCCAGCGCGAATCCGTGCCGCAGCTGGAAGCGGAACGTGATCCAGTCGTTCTGCGCATTCCACACCAGGTTTGGCGAGAAGACGAGGAAGGCGACGACGCCACCGAGGTACGGCCAGGGAGTCCTGAGTCCCCTCCCCTTGCGGGTCCAGAGAAGTGCGATGAGGAAGACCGGACCCATGAGGAGCATCGTGTACTTCGCGAGCAGGCCGAATCCCGTCGCCGCCCCAGCTGAAAGCCAGCGTTCGTCGTCGCCTTGCAGAGCGAGCGCGGCTTCGCTTACCGCCAGGATCCAGGCCAGCATCAGCACGGTGTCCGGAGTCGTCAGGAATCCGACCGCCAGACCCATGACGTTGCCGAAGGCGAGGAGGAGGGCAACCAGACGCAGCTCTCTGTCGGCGAGGCCGACGACGCGAAAGAAGCGCGCGGTCGCAAAAAACAGCAGCAGGGCAACGATGAGAGTTCCCAGGCGATCGACGAGCAGAATGCCGTCCGCCCACTGGCTGGTCGACGCCATCCAAGCTACTAGGGGCGGATGATCGAAGTACCCTGCGGCGAGGCGCGTCGCCCAGCCGAAGTAGTAGGCCTCGTCCTGAACCGGGGGCAGGAGCGCTGCCGCGACCACCCAGAAGACGCCGAGCAAGATGAGTAGCAGACGGCGGTCGGTCACCCGTTCACGCCCCTTCCCGCGTCTTGCGGATCTTGGAGATCAGGGTCGTCTGCCGCGCGACGCCCGTCTGATTGTCGATCGCATAGCTCAGGGCCTTTTTCGTGCCGACGAAGAAGGCGAGCTTCTTCGCCCTCGTCAGGGCGGTGTAGACGAGATTGCGCTGCAGCATTACGTAGTGCTGCATCGACGAAGGGATGATGACGACGGGGAACTCGCTGCCTTGCGACTTGTGGACGGTGATCGCATAGGCCAGCTTCAGGTCCAGGACGTCGTCGTCCTCGTAGGTCACGAGCCGCTCGTCCGCGAAGGCGACGATCAGCTTGCCGCCTTCCACGCGCGTGTCGCGCACGAACCCGATGTCGCCGTTGAACACGCCCAGGTCGTAGTTGTTCACGCTCTGAATGACTTTGTCGCCGGGCCGGAGCGTCAACGACGCGCGTTTGTATTCATGGACTCCCGCCCGCAGCGGGTTCAGCAGCGCCTGGAGCTCTTCGTTCAGGAGCACCGTGCCAAGGTCGCCACGGTTCATCGGCGTCAGCACCTGCACGTCTTGCACGGGGTCGAAGCCCGTGCGACGCGGGATCACTTCCGAGATCAGGCGGCGGATCTCCTGCTTGATCTCCGCGACCGATTCCTTTTCCACGAAGTGGCAGTCGCTCTGCTCCGGCTGATCTTCGAAGTCGGGACGCTCGCCCTGGTTGATCGCGTGCGCGGTCTGGACGATGCGCGACTGGGCGGCCTGGCGGAAGATCCGCGCCAAACGGGTATAGGGCACTTCCTTCGATTCGATCAAGTCCCTGAGCACGTTGCCCGGACCGACCGACGGCAGCTGGTCGACGTCGCCGATCAAGATCAGCTGGGCAGAGCGCGGCACCGCGCGGATCAGCGCGTCGGCGAGCCGGATGTCGAGCATCGACGCTTCGTCGATGACGACGGCTTGCACCGTCAGGGGATTGTTTTCGTTGCGCGCGAAGGCGTGCATGTGAGGCTGCCACTCGAGCATCCGGTGGATGGTCCGGGCGGGCGTCGCCGCTACTTCCGTCAAGCGCTGCGCGGCGCGGCCCGTGGGCGCGCCGAGGGCGACCGTCTTGCCCATCGCCTTGAGGAGCCGGATGATGGTGTTGGCCGTCGTCGTTTTGCCGACGCCCGGGCCGCCGGTGAGGATGAAGACCCGGTTGGCAGCGGCCTTCCGGACCGCTTCCAGCTGCTCGTCGGAGAGCGCCGTGCCGGACGCTTCGGCGTACTTGTCCAGCCAGGCGTCGACCCGGCCCGGATCAGACGCGAGCGGCTCCTTGAGCAGCGTGCACACGGCATGCGCGACGTTCCACTCGCAGACGAGGATGTCGGAGCGGAAGTGCGCCGACGTCCGGTCGCCCGTCTCGGGGTCGTCGACCTGCTCGGACACGATCGCGCCGACTTCGTTCAGCGCGCCTAGGCAATCAGCGAGACGCGGAATGATCCGGTCTTCGCCGAGGCTCAGGCAGCCTTCGAGCATCCGGATCAGCTGCGAGGTCGTGACGAAACAATGCCCTCGCTCCTCGGCCTGCGACAGCTGGAAGAGGATGGCGGCGCGCATGCGTTCGGGCGAGTCGGCGGCGATTCCCATCCTCTGGGCGATCTTGTCGGCGGAAATGAAGCCGATGCCGTGGATGTCGACCGCCAGCCGGTAAGGGTCGGCCGAGACGATCTTGATCGCGTCGGGTCCGTAGTGCTTGTAGATCCGGGCCGCAAACAGCGGCGAGATCTGGTGCGTGTTGAGGAACATCATGACGTCGGCGACGGCGCGCTGCTCGCCCCAGCTGGCGACGATCGCGTCGATCTTTTT
Organism: Pseudomonadota bacterium; assembly: GCA_043750715.1. Lineage (GTDB taxonomy): Bacteria > Bdellovibrionota_B > Oligoflexia > Oligoflexales > CAIYRB01 > CAIYRB01. Next base: position 2,676 of record JAYVBB010000020.1, read on the forward strand.
CTTGCCGAGCGACGTGATTTCCTTCAGCCGGCCGGGATCGGCGTCCAGGATCTCGAGCGTCTGGTCGCCGAACTTTTCGACGATCTTCGAAGCCGTCTTCGGGCCGACGCCTTTGACCAGCCCCGAGGCGAGATAGCGCTCGATCGCGGATTTGGTCGACGGCCGGACGGGAACGCACCGTTCGACTTTGAACTGGGCGCCGTAAGTCGGGTGGCGGCCCCAGCTGCCGAAAAACTCGAACTGCTCGCCCGGGTGGATCTGGGCGAAGTGGCCCGTCGCCGTCAGCTCGGTGTCGTCCTCGCAGTTACGCGCCTTGAAAACGGTCCAGCCGTTCTCTTCATTGCGGTAGGAGATCCGCTCGACCTCCGCCCGAACCTGCGCGCCCGATGATTGCAACTTGGATCTCCTACCTTGAAGCTCTAACAAATAGCCGGCTGGGCCGAAAGACGGACGTCAGGTTGCCCGGGGGCGGCATAATTATTCTCTGTTATTACAAATAGATAGGTTACCCACTGAATTTTCATCCGCGTCTCATCCAGGTGCCCTAGAATGGCTAAAGAGGATGGTTCCCTAGGCCGATGAGTCTATATGGACCGTGCTTCAAGGCAGGATCCCTGCTCATGCCCGCACTCAATAAAACTCCTCACAAACTTCGCCCCAAATTCCTGGCGTCCTGCCGGGATATTCGTACGCATACCCAGTCCGGAGGAAGTTCGATGCAATTTCAGTTTTCGTTCAAGCACATGGCTACGTCCGATGCCCTCCAAACCTACGCTCAGGACAAATTTCAGGAGAAAATCCAAAAATTCGTGACCAAACCCATGGCCGCTCACGTGACGTTTTCCGTGAATCGCCATCAACATACCGCCCATTTGAGCTTTCGCGCCGGTGACGGCTTTTCGATCGAAGTCGAGCACACCTCGCCCGACATGTACGCCTCGGTCGACCAGATGGTCGACAAGCTGTCGAGCCAGCTGAAGAAGCAGAAGGAAAAGCTGAAAGACCACAAACAGCCGAAGCTTTCCAAGAGCATCGAAGTGGTCGACGAGGAAGAGGAAGCCGTCGACGCCGCCGACATCATCAAACTCGAAAACGCCAAGCGCCGGGCTTCCGGCCACTGAATCCGCCTTCGCCAAGGCTTCGGCGGACTTCGTTGTCCGCGGGCCTGCCCGCCGTAGCCCCCTGGGCGTAGGCGGGCTTTTTTTGCCTACTCAAAGAAATCTTGGCGCATGCTAAAATAAAGTCATTCCCGCCGTCGCCCCAAGACGGGCTATGGCGGGCAGGCCTGCCTCCTCGTTTCCGAGAATTCATGCCCCAATTCCTCAAACAGTGGTTCGCGGCCTTGGTGGCCGCCCTACTCTGCGTGCCGT
>JAYVBB010000021.1:0-2853 GCA_043750715.1 Pseudomonadota bacterium
TGTCTACCAAATCAGTCAACATTCCGCCAGCCCCTCCTGTTTGCACTCAAGCCGTTAATATGGCAGGCTTTTAGAAGGAGGGTGGGACATGAAGGGCAATACTTCGGGCCATATTCGCTTGGGACTTCTCGCCGAGGGGATGCCCGGCGCTCTCATCATGGGACTGATGCCGGAGTTCCGCGCAAGCTATCCCCAGATCCGTCTGACCGTACAGTACGCCTCTCACGACCAGATCGAGGAAGAACTGATCGCGGACCGGATGCACTTCGCGCTGGTCTACGAAGCGCGCACCAACGACTTTCTGCAAACGGTAAGTTGCGGCGCCCTGGACTTCGCGGCCGTCGCCTCCAAGAGCTACGTCGATCAACGCGGCCCCTTCGACCGGGATGAACAGATCTTGCTCGCCGACTGGATCGATCTCGGCGAGCACCTGCCGCTGGTTACCCGCTGGGTGAACGCGAGCGTAAAAAATCTCGCCGGCATCCTCGATCACGTGAAGCCGGCGGTCGCCGTGCCAAACTTTCATTCGGCGCTCGAGCTGATGCTCGCCGGAACGGGCGTCGCTTTTCTGCCTCGACCGATGATCGCCAACGCGTTGCGCGACGGGCGGGTCGTCGAACTGAAGGGCGGCAGGACCATTCCGCCGAAACCGCTGAATTTGCTGTATAGGCGCCGGAACACCCGGCAGCTCTACGAAAGCCTGTTTCTGGAGCACGTCATGGATCATTTGCCTCTCGCCAAAAATCTCCCGGGTGGCACATGATCACCTCTTTGATCGTCGTGCTCGGGATGCAGTCTTTGGTCCTCGTGGACCAGGAGTGCCGGACGTTGCACGGACAGGCGACCGTGGCGGCGGAGTTCGTCGACCTCGGCAAGGAAGAAAAGCCGTTCCGCTGCGAAGGCAAAGCGGACGGCAAGGCGACTTGCGTGTCGTCACGCTCCGGTAAAACCAGCGAGTTCCACGTCGAGCAGGAAGACAAAGACCTGCTCGTCCTTCGCTACGTCGGAACGGGCGAATGGACGGCGGTGATTCGCGTCGACAAGCAGTCCGGACGCTTTCAGGTGGCGAGCAGCCGGCCGATGGAAGCCAGAGGCCTGACGTCCGAACTCTGCATCGGCACCGCCACCGTCAAGTAGGTCAAAGCTTCGACTGGGTCGCGTAGACGTAGTTCATTTCGAGCGTCGACGCCGCCGACAGCGTGGCGCCTGCCTTGGCATTTTGCGGCCCGCGGAAGAGTCCCGTGAAGGTCACCGGCACGGTGATCTGGTCGTCGCCCTTGGTCGCCATGAAGTGCAGATGCGGACCGGAGGTGACGCCGGAGTTGCCGACGACAGCGACCTGCTGGCCTTTTTTCACCGCCTGGCCCTTCTGGACCGTCGCCGAGCCTTTCTTGATGTGGGCATAAACGCCGATGACGTCGCCGTGCTTGATGCGGATGACGTTGCCTTGGGCGTTGGTGTCGACCGGGGCGCCGGCCGCCCGGTCGGGATTGGTTGCGACCACTTCCGTGACGACGCCGTCTTCGACCGCGAGCACCGCGTCACCCATGTTGTCCTTCCCGCCGCAGCCCACCAAGTCCCAGGAGTAGTGCCCTTGCATACCGTAGTGGAAGGACTTGCCTCCGGCGCCCTGGCCGACGCAGAACTTTTTCAGCGGCGACCCAAAGGATTTCGCTTTGAACGGATTGGCCTTGAAGTACTTGGTCACTGCCTTCGTCGCGTAAACGACGACCTGGTCCTGGTAGGGACTGCTCATTTGCTTGTCGTAGGGTAACGATTCGACCTTCGACCGGTACGCCTTGGAAATCTGATCGTCGACCTGCCAGTCACTGGATCCGTCACTGGCTTTTTTGAAGCCGTCGGCGGCTTCCTTGTCTTTTCCCTGACTCAGCTTCGCGGTGGCGTCGATGACTGCCTTCTGCGTCGGGTCTTTCGTCGTCGCATTGAGCTCGTTCAGTTTCTTGTCGTCTTTGGCTGCGGTATAGACCGAAATCAAAGCCGGTTTGATGTCTTTGTCCTCGGGATACTGCTTCAGGCCCGTTTCCCCGAATGCGGCGGCATTTTTGAGATCGCCGGCTTTCTGAAACGCCTGCATCGCTTCGACCAAGCCCACGACGTAGTTGAGTTTGACCCCGGCATCGGTCGGCGCCGCCTTCATTGCCGTCTCGAGGTAGGTCACGGCTTCCATCGGCTTGGCCATGTTGCGCAGCGTGAAGCCCATGAAGACGTTCAGCCACGGGTCTTTCGGATATTCCTTCAGAGCTTTGTCGAGCAGCGCCTTGGCGTCAGGCCACTTGCTGTCCTTCTCGAAGACTTTGTAGTCTTTTTGATAGTCTTGCGCGGTTTTGGCCGCCGCGGCCGACGATAGGACTAGTCCCCAGGACAAAAACGACAAGAGCGCCAGCAAGCGAGCCATGTTCAACCTCCGGATTGGGAAGAGGCAAGTTTATCATGGGAACTAACGTGCTGAATTAATATGCATAAATTGCCGGTGCAAAAAACCGACGGGACCTATATAAGTTCACTTCCCCTGATGGAGAGATGTCCGAGTGGCCGAAGGAGCTAGACTCGAAATCTAGTAGGGGGGTAACTCCCTCGTGGGTTCGACTCCCACTCTCTCCGCCATTTTTCCCAAATCTCGAACCCAGATCCCGCGAATCCCCAGGCAGACCCATTCGTTCGACGGCTCGTGCGCTTTTTGCGCGCAGCGCCATCGGCAAGAAGGCACCCTAACGTCTGCTTACTGCCTAAACAATCCTCACTTTGGGGCTTCCTTGGTGTTGCGGATTAGGCGCCCCAGCCCGCGAGTCGCACTAGATGCGGCGTTTTTCTACGCGCCGCGCAAGCGGGTGC
>JAYVBB010000022.1:0-7942 GCA_043750715.1 Pseudomonadota bacterium
CAAGATGCCGGAGACGAAGCTCGACATCGATCTGGCGGACGGAACGTCCGACACGGCCAGCATCGCATCGGCACGTCACACCCTCGGCTTCTCGGTCGACTTCGCTCCCGGCTTCCTCGTGGACCGCATCACGGTCGACCCGAAGCTCGGCATGTGGGAGTTCAACGCCCGGTTGCCGTCGGCGACCGATGACAACGGCGACGTCACGCAGATGTCGGACTTCAACCTCGGCCGCACCTTCTCGACCGCGCTCGAGATCGGCCTCGAGGAGCTTACCGAATGGTACACGCTGCGCGGCTGGTACGGCATCGACACCGGCTTCTCTTTGCTCAAGCAGGGCGGGCGCGTCACGTCGAACCGCCTCGGCATCGATGCCTATTTCACCGCGGGTCCGACGTTTCCGCTGTTCGGCGTGCCTCTCAAAACGGCACTCCTGGCGTTCTACATGTACGAGCACGTCAATCTGACTTCCGGCAAGAGCGAAGACCTCGAAGCCGGCGAGTCGGCCGTCGAAGGTCTGGCCTATGACTCGGGCTATGCCGGCGGCGGCGTAGCCATCACCTGGTAAGGACGCGCGATGGTTTCCGGCAAGCGACTCAACAACCTAAGCCTGACGCTGGTGCTATCGGCCCTCGCGTCTGGTACGGCCTTCGGTCAAAAAAAGGGCGAAGCCGCGCCGCCGCTCGCGAAATGGGCGGAAGATTCGAAAGGCAAGACGGGCGAGTTTCCGCACGTCGTCGCAATCGTCACGTCCCTACCGGAGAAGGGCGCGGGCGAGCCGAAGTTCCTGAGCCTCGACCCAGTTGCGTTCAACAAGCTCAGCTACTTCCAGGTTCCGAACCAGGCGAGCGCCACCTGGGACCTCAAGCTCAATGCGAAAAAGTTTGCGGAGATGGATCCGCTCGAAGCCGTGCTCCAGCTGACGAAAGCCGACACCGTGCTGCTGGCGCCCGATAAGGGCGATTGGACTTTCCTGCGCGGCAGCAAGGGCAAGCGCACCGTTCTCCACAAGGCCATAGGCCCGGCTTCGACCAAGCCCGAGGCGATCGCGACCTGGATTCCGACCACGCTCGGCTGGGACGGCGTCGTGATCGATCAGAGGGGCGACTTCCTGCTCATCGGCTCGACCGCCGCCATCCTCGGCGCCGGTCAGATCCAAGCCCTGGCCGTCGGCGACTCGGTGAGCAAATTCATTCTGAAATCGGACGAACGCAAAGGCGCCGGCCTGTTGTCGCTCAGCGAGAACAAAGAGGGCGTCGCCGTCTTCGACATCGTCTTCCTCGGTCAGGGCGTCAAAGACTTGCCCACCGGGACGAAACTCATCATTGAGAAGAAGAAGTAGGCGCCGTCTTGGCCGTCAGGCGATCCTGCCAGACCTTCTTCTTGTAGAATTTGCCGCGGAATTTTTTCTGGTGCGGGTTGTCCACGAGGAAGCCCCGGCCGCGCTCGTCGTCGACCCAGGTCACGACGGACTCGTCGAGAAACTGCAGCGAATCGGCGTCGACGACGATCGCCAGCGATCCTTGCGTAAACCGGGTGTCGCCCGGCAGCTCGGGAGCGAAGGCGACCCCGTAGTAGAAGCCGTCACAGCCTTTGCCCTCGATGTAGACGCGGACGGGCATATCCTTGAAGGCGGTCTCCTCGGAGGCGAGGCGCTCGGCTTCTTTCAGGGCTTCGGGGGAAAAAGTGACGGTCAAAGTCGGCTCCTCGGCAAATTCTCACGCCGGTTTTTTAAGATTAACTGTTGGCTGATGCTATATATAATGTACGGGACATGATCAATATGTTGAAATCACTGCTTTTATTGTCGGCGCTCGGCGCGGCGGAACCGGCGTTCGCGGCCGCCCCTGGATATTTAGCATACGGCGACCTGCGCGGGCACATCGAACCGTGCGGCTGCGACCCGGCGACGGACCTCGGCGGCATAAAGCGCCTCGGCGCGGTAGTTCAGAGAGAGCGCAGCCTGAGTCCCGATCTCGCTCTTTTGAGTCTTGGCAACAACCTCGGGGTCGCGGCGAAAGACGCCGTCAAGAACCCCTTTCTCATGGAAGCCGACGAAGCCTTGGGTGTGACGGCGGCGCTCGCGAACGTCACCGATGTCGAGCTGCTGAAGGCGGGAGTGCACCACAAAGTGGGGTTTCCGCTCGTGCTCTCGAACCTCCAGCCGAAAAGCGCCTTCAAGAACGCGGTGAAATCGTCCGTTTCCGGAGGCGGCTACGCGATCTTCGGGTACGCTTACTCCGATTCTCTGAAGGGTGACCTCCGCCAGGTCGACGCGAAGCTGCTCGACGAGTGGCGGACGACGGTCAAAGGCAACTCGCTCTTGCTGTTTTCCGGGTCCAACGACGACCTCGCAGTCATCGCGAAGGCGAAGATCTTCGGAGCGATAGTCAGCTCCAACACGCAACCGTTCACGGCCGAGACCAGCACGCTGGAGAGGGATGACGAGGCGCGCCTGCGCCGGCCCGGAGATCCGGTGGTGATGATGGTGCCGCACGGCGGTCAGGGAATCCTCCGGGGTGGATCGTTGCTTTATTCCGAAGCGAAGCCCGTCTCGGAATTCTTCAGGAAGCAGGACGACAAACCCAAAGGCATGGAGCTGCCGTTTCCGAAGGCGAAGCTCGTGAGCTGGCTGGATCCTGCTTCGGCTACCGACGACGGTCCGCTCAAAGCGGTCTACGACCGGTACACGCAGGCAGCCCGCCGAGCTTTTCTCGGCGAGGGCGAAAAACGCCTCAAGGATTTGAAAGACACGACGTACGCGGGAAGTGCGGCATGCACGAGTTGCCATGCTGCCGCCGCCGACGTCTACGCGAAGTCGGCTCACGCTCACGCCATGGCGACTTTGCAAAAAAAGGGCAAGCACGAGGATCCCGAGTGCGTGACGTGCCACAGCGTCGGGGCGAAAGAAAAAGGCGGTTTCGTCTCGCTCGCGGCCAGCCAGCAATTCGCCAACGTTCAATGCGAGAATTGTCACGGCCCGCGTCTGGCCCACGTCAAAGATCCGAAGGCGGCGCCGCAGCCGCCGCCCGCCGACCTCACGCTCTGCGTTTCATGCCACAACTCCCAGCACTCGCCGAAGTTCGCGGCGAAGGTGTACTGGAAGATGATCGAGCATCACTGAGGCGACGGGCAGGGGTGGCTTTCGAATGCGGCAAAGGCCGCGACTGGTTCCACTGGAATAGCTTTCGAACCATGACTTCGGGAAGGGCTGCAACGTACCCGGCGACGAAGCGCGAGAAAATGACGCTGTCGTAGAACACCGGCCATACGGCGACGTAAAGGACGCCAAAAACCAGCGGTAGGCGGGCCCCCTCCAGTTCCAGGTCGAGCCGCGGCGGGCGAACAGGATAACAGCCTTCTCTACCGGACCGGCTTGAAAGGCTACCGGACCCAGCCTCCGCTCGGCGACAAGGAGCTCCTGAAGTGGGCGCGTCTAGGCGTCAAATACGTGGTCGTACCCGCGGACGGACCCGCTGGGGTCGCGATCCGCGCTTTGGATTTGCAGTCGGCCAGCATCTCAATGCCCTGAGAACTCCCGCGCCTGCTTGCAGACGAAGTGGCCGTTCTCCAGGTACTTGAGCTCCATGTCGAGCGACTTCGGCTTCTCGGTGTCGACGCTGACGAAGCGGCAGTCGCCGGAGTAGTAGCCCGGCTTCGCCCGGCAGTATGCTTCCTCGACCGCCTTCGTGATGGTCACGAGATCGAGGCTCGTCTGGTGATCGAAAACGGTAGTCGTTAGAGGTTCCTCGTCGCGTTTGGGTTTGGCGAACCGCGTGACGGTGAGGGACGTCGGCTCGGCGCCGACGCCGATTGCCGCGATGGTGACTTCCGTATAGGTGCCGGGGTCGGGGTTGGTGACGAGGTTGTTGCCTTTTTGCGAGGAGAGCGTGTAGCCGAACACGTCCGAGGTGTTGAGGACGCGCGTGACGACGACGGCGTTGGCCGTGACCGGCGACTCGAAGTCATAGGCCGGGAGGATCGAGATGCCCATGGCGATCGTGGCGTGGTCGATCCGGGAGAACGAACGTTCCTCGATGGCGCGTTTGTTCCAGAGGCTGGCGAAGACGCCCTTGATGCCGCAGCCGATGGACTTGGGCTTCATCTTGGCCTTCGTCTCGCCGCCGCCTTCTTCCGCGGCGTCTTCTTCGCGCTTGCAGACGCCGTTCGCCGGTTCGGCCGAGTCGGGCTTCGCGCTGTAGCTGTCGTGGAGGCCCGCGCCGTCGAAGCCCTCGATGTCCTCGGCGTTGGCGCTGGAGCGCACTTTCACCTTCTCGATCCCGGGAAGATCCGTCGCCAGCTGTGTTTTGATCTTCTCGAGCATTCCTGCCGGAAATTTACCGGCGTAGAAGAGGCCCTGCACTTCTTTGAGGCGCTGGACGCGTTCACTGACGGCCATCAGACCGGTCTTTTCCTTAGTGATGAGCTCTTTGAGCTTTTGCTTCAGCGTTGCGTTGGCCGGGTTATCGACGAACGATTTGTAGAAGCTGAGCGGCAGGCCGAAGCCCACGGGCACGAGGTCGTAACCCAAGCGGTTGCTCAGCGTGCCCGCCGTGCCGACCCGTCCGAGGACGCGGCGGTTGGCCATGAACCCGAGGTTGGCGGCTTTGGAGCCGTACTTGCGGCCGAGTTTCAAGCAATCGGCGGGATTGAGCGGACACATCGCATTGTAGGACAGGATCTTCGTCGTCGATTCCCAGGTGATCGGAACCCAGGGCTTGTTCAGGCGTGCGGCGAGCCGCTCTTTGATGATCTCGGGCGTCGTCGGTTCGATCGTGAAGCCTTCGGCGCCGATCACCAGTCGGACGGGCTTGTCTTTGAACTCGGCGAGCACGCCGCTGGTCGGGTCGGCGTCGCGCAGCACCGCGTTGGGGGTGTTGCGTTCCTTCGATTTCAGGTTCACGTGCGAGTTGGTGTCCTGGTAAGCGCGGGTGATCGTGCCGGCGACGACCGTCAGGTCGAGCGGGAGGTCGTCGAACACGGCGATGTCGGCGGCAGTCAGGTCGTCCTGGGACTCGGGGAAAATGCGCAAATAGCCGAACGCCTCACCTTGATGCATAGGCAGGTATTTGATCGTGCCGAGGATTTTCTCGATGCTGAGGAGCTGGATTTTTTCCTGCGCGTAGGCCGCGACGACGTCGCTCTCTTTGACGGTTTGCTGGGAGCCGGTCTCGACGAAGGCGAAAGGCAGGCCCGGGACGAACGCCGCGCGCACCATCTTGACGACGTCGAGCGTCTGCTGCTCTTTGGCGAAGTCCTGCGGATAGAACGAGACGCCGTAGACGGGCTCGGTCGCGTCGCCGAGGAAGTAGGTCTGGAGCGTGCCGGCGTAGTAGCGCTTGTTGTTCGTGAAATAGGTGTTCTTGTTGAAGTCGTCGAGCTGCTCGGTGACGTTCAGCGAATGCTGGCCGAAGTAATAGTGGAACTTGGCGAAGTCCGGGGTCGTGTTGTTTTGTAGGAAGTTCGCGTTGATGAAGTGGACTTTCGGGGTCCCGTTGTTCCGGTTGTCGATCAGGAACTTCACCGTGCGCCCGGTTTTGATGATACCGCTCGAGTCCTTCGACACTTGCTTGAACTGCTCGAGCGACACGATCTTGGTGACGTCCACCGGGAAAGCGTTACCCGCAGCGTCGGCGGCGTCGAGCTTGGAGCCGGCCGGCGTGCGACACGCGATCGCCAGAGTCAGAACCGCAGCCGTGCCCAGAACGCTCGTTAGACCTGCGACACGCATGTTCCGCTCCTCGTAAGGCGTTGATTTGCCTTTCGAGAAGTATCGACCTTAATGGTCTTTCCCTTGATCCGGACGGTTTAGATGAAATGCTAAGGCCCGGCGGATTTCAAAAGCAGGTCGATGACTTTGGCGGCGGCTTCGGAGGGGGAAACTTTGCCGCCTTGGACGTCCTGGGTGAGTTTGGCGCGGAGTTTCCTGGCGCCGGCGTGGCCGTCCAGGCGGCTCGAGAGCTCCGCGACCAGTTCCTGGTCGAACCAGGCCGAGGTCTGACCCCGTCGGCGGTCGCTGAAGGCACCGCTTTTTTTCTTTTGAGCGAAGAACTCGGCGATGACTATTTCGAGCTCGGCCAGGCCTTGATTTTCGGTGCTGCTGACGAGGCACACCGTCGGGTTGTCGCCCCCGTGCGCCCGCGCCAGTCCCAGCGCCTGCTCGAGCTCGAGCTGTGTGCGTTTGGCGTCCGCGAGCAGCGCGCCGTCCGCTTTCGTCACGGCGACGACGTCGGCGACTTCCAGGATTCCCCGCTTGATGCCTTGGATCTCGTCGCCAGCGTTTGGCATGCACAGCATCAGGAAGAGGTCGACCATCGAGGCGACGAGCGTCTCGCTTTGGCCGACGCCGACCGTTTCGACGAAGATGTAGTCGTATCCGGCTGCTTCGCAGGCGACGATCGCTTCGCGGGTGTGACGGGCGACGCCGCCGAGCGTCTGGCCGGAGGGCGACGGCCGGATGAACACCTTGGGATGGGCCGATAGCTTTTCCATCCGGACCCGGTCCCCGAGAATGCTCCCCCCCGAAACGGGGGACGTCGGGTCGACGGCGAGGACGGCGAGCGTCTTTCCCTGGTCGACCAGGTGACTGCCGAAAGCTTCGATCAAGGTACTTTTGCCGACGCCCGGCGAGCCGCTCACCCCGATCCGGATCGATTTGCCGGCATGCGGCAGGAGTTCGCCGAGCAGCTTGGCGGCCTTCGGTCGTTCGTCGGGACGCGCGTCCTCGAACAGAGTGATCGCCTTGGCGAGTGCCCGGCGATTGCCCGCGCGGACGTCCTTCACCAAAGAGGTCGTGTCGTCTCGGCTCATTTCTTTCCGGGCTTCTTGTGTTTCTTCGCGATCACGTCGACCAGCGTCAACGCGCACTCGGGGATCGGCGTGCCGGGACCGAAGATGGCGGCGGCGCCGGCTTTTTTCAGCGGCTCGTAGTCTTTCTGGGGAATGATGCCGCCGACGACGACCAGAATGTCGTCCGAGCCTGCCGCGGCGAGGGCGGCGAGCAGGGCTGGGACGAGAGTCATGTGGGCCGCCGCCTGCGACGACACGCCGATCACGTGCACGTCGTTCTCCACGGCTTGCTTGGCGGCTTCGTCCGGCGTCTGGAAGAGCGGGCCGATGTCGACGTCGAAGCCCATGTCGGCGAGTCCGGTGGCGATCACTTTGGAGCCGCGGTCGTGACCGTCCTGGCCGAGCTTGACCACGAGGATGCGCGGTCTCCTGCCGTGCTCTTCCGCGAAGCGCTGCACCGCGTCTTTGGCCTTTTCGAACACGTCGGATCCTTTGTAGGCGCTGGCGTAAACCGAACTCAGGGAATGAATGTCGGCGCGGTGGCGGCCGAAGACTTCGGCCAGCGTGTCGGAGACTTCGCCTACGGTGGCGCGGGCGCGCATGGCGACGACCGAGAGATCGAGCAGGTTCGCCTTGCCGGCGGCTCCCGTCTTCAGAGTCTGCAGCGCCGCCTGGACGGCCTTCGCGTCGCGCGACTTCTTGAGCTGGACCAGACGCTTGATCTGGGACTCGCGCACGCGCGAATTGTCGACTTCGAGGACTTCGAACGGCGCCGACTCGCCGTCTTTCGGACGGTACTTGTTCACTCCGACGACCACCTCGGCGCCGCTGTCGATTCGCGCCTGCTTTTTCGCGGCGGCCTGCTCGATCTTGAGCTTGGGCAAGCCGGAGGCGACGGCTTTCACCATGCCGCCGACCTTTTCCACTTCATCGATCAGCTCTTTCGCCTTCTTGACCAGGTCGGCGGTCAGGCGCTCCATGAAGAAGCTTCCGCCGAAGGGATCGACCGTCGCCGTAATGTCGGTTTCGTGTTGGATTATCAGCTGCGTGTTGCGCGCGATACGCGCCGAGAACTCGCTGGGCAGCGCGATCGCTTCGTCGAAGGCGTTGGTGTGGAGCGACTGCGTGCCGCCGAACACCGCGGCCATCGCTT
>JAYVBB010000023.1:0-9940 GCA_043750715.1 Pseudomonadota bacterium
AGCTCAGCCGGCGCGGCCACCTCGTCACCGCGTTGGACGTCCACCCGCCGACCGCTGTAATGGCGTCACTTCCCGGAGTGACCTGCATCACCGTTTCCGCCGACGACTTCCTGCCCCAAGGGTCGTTCGACGCCCTGCTTTGCGACGTCAACGGCGCCCCCGGCAAGATCGCCGGCATCGTCACGCGGCTCGCTGCGGCGCTCGGGCCCGCCAGCCTCGTCATTCACACGTTGAAACTTCCCTCATGGAGCGCCAGCGACCGGCTGGCGCGCGACGTCCTCGCCCGGTTCGCCGCGGCGGGCCTTGCTCCCTTTGCCGTGCGCCACCTCCGACAAAACCGGCAGGAGCTCACGCTCTTTGCTCGCAAAGCGGGAAAGGAGTGCCATGGCAACCTTCGCGATCGGTGACGTCCAAGGCTGTGGGGCGACGTTGCAACGCCTCGTCAAGAAGTGCGGCTTCGACGCCGCGAAGGACAGGCTCCGCTTCGTCGGCGACCTGGTCAATCGCGGCCCCGACAACCTCGGCGTGCTGCGCTTCGTCAAGGGCCTCGGCGACCGCGCCGAGACGGTCCTCGGCAACCACGACCTGCATTTGATTTCCCGAGCGCTGGGCATCCGCCCCGAGAAGGACCTCGACACGCTCGAAGACGTGCTTGGGGCGAAAGACTGCAAAGACCTCGTCGAATGGCTGGCGCACCGGCCTCTCCTGATCACGGAGGGCGACCGTTGCTTCGTCCACGCGGGGCTGCTCCCGTCCTGGACGCTGCATGCCGCGGCGAAGGAGGCCCGCCGGCTGGAGCTGCTGCTCCGCGACCCGAAGCACCGGGTGAAGCTCCTCGACAAAGAGCACTACGATCCCTCCCTCAAAGTCCTGACGACGATCCGGACCGTCCAGGACGACGACAAACTCTGCAAGTACGCCGGCGAACCCGAGGTCGCGCCCAAAGGTTGTCGTCCGTGGTTTTCCCACCCGGGCAGACAGACCCGCGGCAACACCGTCATCTTCGGTCACTGGTCCGCCCTTGGCTACCAACGGGGCGAGGACTATCTGGCGCTGGACTCCGGCTGCGTCTGGGGCCAGCGCCTGACCGCCGTGCGCCTGGAAGACGGCCAGGTCTACTCGGAAGAATGCGCCGACCGGATCCGGGGGAAGCCATGAGTGACGTCACCTGCCGCATCGTCCTCGACCACTTCGCTTTCCTAGAATCGAAAAACGTGAGCACCTTGGGCCTCCGGCGCACCCTCGAGCAACGCTGGGGCCATGCCGGCCAAAAGCCACATTGGCTCGACCCCAAAGGCCGCATGACTTGGAACGAGTTCGCCTTCTTTTCGAGCGAGCTCGAATTCCTATACACTCCCGAGCTCGAGCGCCAGTTCGTCGAGCACGCACTCTTCGGAAAATCCGAATGGCTGGACATCGTCCGCCCGCTGCTGAAGCTCATCTTCTCGCCGAAGCAGCTTTTTTCGCTGATCTGCACGTGGCTTGGACCCTTGGGGTTTCGCAACGTCAAAGCGCAGTTCAAGGTGACGTCGCATTCCAGCGTCAAAGTGACGCTCGAGATCCGGCCCGAGGACGACGCGTGCGCGATGTTCTTCCGCGTCACGACACTGATGTTCGAGCAGATCCCACGAATCCTCGGCGGCGCTCCCGCCGTGGTCTCCGCCGTTTGCGGTCCCCGTTCCGGTCGCTACACGGTGATTCTGCCGCCGCGGCTGTCGCTCGGTGCGCGGGTCAGCCGGAGAGTCAAAGCGTACTTCGCCATGAACGCGCTCTTTGCCGAGCTCGCAGCGCGCGACGCCGAGCTGCACGTCAATTCGCGGCGCCTGCTGGAAACGCAGACGATTCTCGAGCAGGCGGTCCGCGAGAGGACGGTGGAGCTCGAAAGGGCGAACCGCGACCTCTCCGAACGGGTGCGTGCCGTGCAGCGCCTCGAGCAGATCGCGCACCTCGGCAGCTGGGTCTGGAACCTCGACGAGCCCCGCTCCTTCCAATGGTCGGAAGAGACCTACCGGATCTTCGGCATCGACCCGCAGGCGCCGCTGACGGCTCAGCTGATCCAGTCGCGGATCCACCCGGACGACGTGCGGGCCCTCGCCGACGCCAACCTCAAATGCCGTCAACTCGGCGTTCCCATGAACATCGACCACCGCATCGTGCTCCCCGACGGTACGATCCGGTGGGTTGCGGAGCGAGGGGAAGTCCTGAAGGACGCCGAGGGCAAACCGGTCAAAATCATCGGCACCGCCTTCGACCTTACTTTGCAGAAGCAATACGAGCAGTCGCTGATCGCCGCCAAGGAAGCGGCCGACGACGCCAACCGCACCAAAAGCACGTTCCTGGCCAACGTCAGCCACGAAATCCGGACGCCCATGAGCTCGGTGCTCGGCTTCGCCGAGCTGCTGTCGTTGCCCGACATCTCCGACGAGAGGCACAAGACCTATACCGACAAGATCCTGCGCAACGGCCGGCATCTGCTTGCGCTGATCGACGACGTGCTAGACCTCTCGAAGATCGAGGCCGGCCACTTGATCATCCAGCCGCTGCGGTTTTCGCCGCAGACGGAAGTCAACCAAGCCATCGACCTGCTGCGGGCCGAAGCCGACGAGAAGGCGGTCCGGATCACGACCACCTGGGACAAGGACTTCCCGGCCGACATCCAAAACGACCCGACCCGCTTCCGCCAGATCCTGATCAACATCATCGGCAACGCGATCAAGTTCACCGATCGCGGCGAGGTCCGCGTCAGCGCGCGACCGGTCGGCGAGGAGCTCGAGGTCACCGTCGAAGACACCGGCGTAGGCATCGCCCCGGAGTTCCATACAGCCCTGTTCCAACCCTTCGCGCAGGCCAAACCGCAGCCGCAAAAACGTTCCGGCACTGGCCTCGGCCTCGCCCTGGCGCGTCGACTCGCACGGGCCCTGGGCGGCGACGTCAAACTCGTCAGCAGCGTCGTCGGCGACGGCACGACCTTCTGCGTTCGCATCGCCCGCCACCTGGCGCAGGATCCGCGCCAGAACGCGCTGCTGCTCGAGAACGGCATGACGATCCGCCTCGAGGTTGGCAATGCCCTGGCGGGTTTCCTGCGCGGGACAAAGATCCTGATCGCGGAAGACAACCCGGACATCCAGGAGCTCGTTCGCCGCGTACTCGAAGCCGCCGGAGCGAACGTCACGACGACGAGCAACGGCGTCCAATGCCTGAAAGCGTCGGAAGGCAAAAGCTTCGACCTCGTGCTGATGGACATGCAGATGCCGGAGCTCGACGGTTTTGAGACGACGTCCCGCCTGAGAAAGGGCGGCTTTCACGGGCCGATCGTCGCGCTCACCGCCTTCGCGATGAGCGGCGAGCGTCAAAAATGCTTCGCCGCCGGGTGCAACGACTTCCTCGCGAAGCCGGTCGAGTCGTTGCTCCTGATCAAGACGGTCGCCAAGTGGGTCAAGGCGCCAGTTGCTTGAGTTGCCAGCCGGAGCCTGCGCGGCTACACAGCACGCGGTCGTGGAGCCGGCTGTCCTTGCCTTGCCAGAACTCGCAGGAATCCGGCGTCAGCCGGTAGCCGCCCCAGTGCGGCGGACAGGGCACGGTCTTCCCGGCGTACTGCGCGTCGAGCCGGGCGAACTCCTTCGTCAGCTCGTCGTAGGAAGAAAGCGTGCGGCTTTGCTTCGACGCCCAGGCGCCGATCTGGCTGCCACGCGGGCGCGTCGCAAAATAGGCTTCCGACACGGAGCGGTCGGTCTTGACGATCTTTCCTTCGAGGCGGACCTGGCGCTGCAGCGGTTGCCAGAAGAAAACGAGGGCCGCGCGCGGATTGGCCGCGAGGTCGTCCGCCTTGCGGCTTTCGTAGTTGGTGAAGAAGGTGACGCCACCGTCTTCGACGGCCTTGCAGAGCACCATGCGCGCCGCCGGCGTGCCGTCCTTCGACGCGGTCGCGAGCGTCATGGCGGTCGGCTCGGCGAGGCCTTGGGCCGCCGCTTCCTTCAGCCATTGGTCCAGCTGCACGAGCGGGTCTTTGGGTATCGCCGTGATCAAGCTCATGAGTCGCCGCGTCCAATCCACTTCGGGGTCCGCGGCGGCCGCCAGGCCGCAAGCCGATCGAGCAAAATCCCCGGCTCGGAGTCGGCGAGCACCAGCTCGGCATGCGAGCGGCTGACGAAGCCTTCCGTCACCGAGTGTTTGAAGAACGTCAGCAACGGGTCGTAGTACCCCGCGACGTTGAGCAGACCGCACGGTTTGACGTGAAGGCCCAGCTGCGACCAGGTGAGCACCTCGACGAACTCTTCCATCGTGCCGAAGCCGCCCGGCAACGCCACGAAGGCGTCGGAGAGCTCGGCCATCATCGCCTTCCTCTCGTGCATCGAGCCGACGATCCGGAGATCGGTCAGATTCTTGTGGGCGACTTCCTTCTCCACCAGCGCCCGGGGGATGACGCCGATGACGTAGCCGCCGCGGGAGAGGGCCGCGTCCGCGACCTCGCCCATCAGGCCGACGTTGGCCCCGCCGTAGACTAGCCCAATGCCGCGGTCGGCCAGCATCGCGCCGATCCCGCGCGCACATTGCACGTACTCGGGACGGTTGCCGGCCGACGAGCCGCAGAAGATCGAGATGCGATTCAAAGGGAGCCTCACGTCCCTTCGTTCTACCTCAAATCGGGCAAAAAAAACCGCGCAGCTTCCGTGCCGCGCGGTTTCTCAGCTTCAGCTTGAGCTTACTTCTTCGGCTCTTCGGTCGGGGCCGGAGCAGCTTCGGTCGACGCAGCGGCCGGAGCGGCAGCGGCAGGGGTCGAGGCTTCGATCCACATGCCTTTTTTCTTGTCGCAGGCGGCTTTGTCTTTGACGTGCTCTTTTTTCGCTTTGACTTCGCAGTTCGGCTCTTTTTTCGCGCCTTTGGCGAGAGCGACCGAAGCGGTCGTGAGGGTGAGGGCAGACATCGACACGGCGATCAGGGCGTTGCGGAGAAGTTTCATGGGGGACTCCTGTAGCTTTAGATGGGCGCCGCACTTGCTGCGCCTCGCAAAGAGGACATTGCACGATCGTGACCAAGCCGTTTCGAGGCCGTCGTGGGCCGTAAGTAACTGACTTCTTTGTATTTGCAAAATCTTCCGCAGGCCATTTTGTCGCAGAAGTAAGAAGCCGGGGACGCCGTTTTCTCAGATCTGGGAAAGAGGCAAAGTCATGCGGACTTCCGTGCCCGGATTGGCCGCCGTGAGCGAGATCTGGCCGCCGTGAGCGTTCACGATTTTTTTCACGGTGCTGAGGCCGAGGCCTGTACCCGTTTCCTTGGTCGTGAAGAAGAGGTCGAAAAGCCGCGTCTCCGCTTCCGGAGGCAGGCCGATGCCGTCGTCCCGAATCGAGACTTCGGCCAGACCACCCTCCGGGCGCGCCTGCACGTCGATTCGGCCGCCGACGCCGCAGGCTTCGGCGGCGTTTTGCAGCAGGTTGACCATGCACTGCTTCAACCGGTCGGGGTCGGCATGCACTTTCACCGGTCCCTTCGGGAAGGTGAGCGAGTACTGGATCTTCTTTTGCTCGAACTGGCCCCGGTATAGGTCGATGGTGCCCTCGAGCAGAGGGCTCAGGTCGAAGTCGTCGTACTGCAGATTCAGCGGCCGCGCGAAGTCCAGAATGTCGGACACCAGGCGGTCGAGGCGGGCGATCTCGCCGCGAAGGTCGCGGATCACGGTTTCGCTTTGCGCCGACCCCGACCGCGACAGCTCCAGGCGGGAGAGGAGCAGCGACATGCCGTTCAGCGGGTTCCGGATCTCGTGCGCGAGCGTCGAGGCGAGCGTGCCGATCGCGGCCAGGCGCTCGTTTTCAAGGCGCTTTCTTTCGCTGACTTCGAGGCGCTCGATCATCTGCTCCTGGAACGTCGCGATGCGGGCCCGCATCTTGTCGATCTCGGAGGCGAGGAAAGCCACCTCGTCGATGCCCTTCGGAATCTCCAGCTCCTCTTTGAAGCTGCCTTGCGCGATCCGCTGCGTCCCTTCGACGAGCGCGAGCAGGGGCTTGGTGATCGAGCGGGACAGGAAGTAGGTCGTCAGGATCAGCAGCACCATGAGAACCACCGAGGCAGCAAAGATCCCCTTCTTGGCGTTGTTGATGGGGCGGCGCACTTCCTCGATGTCGCGCTCGACGACGATGTACCACTGGCGGCCGGGAACCTTCACGACCGTGCCGAGGACGTCCTCGCCGTTGAAGTTCTTGTATTGGTCTACCCAGAACTCATCCTTCAAATGGCGGATGAGCGGCGTCGCGACCAGATGGCTTTCGAGCAGCCGGTCGATGCCGGTCTTGCCCGGCGTGATGAAGCGCAGCGCGGAATCCAGGATGAAGGCGTCGGTCGTGTCGGAGACGCCGAGCTTCTGATCCATCAGGTCGTAGATCGACGACAT
Source organism: Pseudomonadota bacterium (assembly GCA_043750715.1). GTDB lineage: Bacteria > Bdellovibrionota_B > Oligoflexia > Oligoflexales > CAIYRB01 > CAIYRB01. The sequence continues at coordinate 6,386 of JAYVBB010000023.1, forward strand.
GTTCACCTGGCCGACGAGCACGCCGATCGGCTTGTTGCCGCTCATGACGGGCATCGACACCAGCTGGATCTTGCCCTCGTCGGAGGTGAAGATGTCGGAGAAGTTGAAGGCCTTGAGCCCGCTGACGAAGAAGGTCTTCTGCTTGGCGGAGATCTCGTACCACGACTCGCTGGTCGCGCCGACACAAGCGCCCTGGCGGTTGTAGAGCGCGAAGTCCTCGAAGAGCGGCAGCATCCTGAGGCGTTTGTCGAGGAACTCCTCGATCGCCTTCTTGTCGGGCGTCCCGGATTTCAGCTCGATGTTGAGGAGGCCCTGGTCCTCCATCGAGACCATGCTCTCCTCGATCCTGCCTAGCTGCCGCTGCACCTGGTTCGAGAGCACGATCGAGAGGACGCGCACTTCGTTGGCGGCGTTGGCCGTGATGGTCTTCTGGGCGAACTGCAGCCCGATGACGCTCAGCAGCACGATCAGGCCGACTAGCAGGATCGTGAACGAGACGAAGATCCGCGTGCCGATCTTCCGGAACAGCCCGAAGATCCTCACTTGGGCTCTTCCGCGCGCTTCGCCGTGATGTCGAGCTCCTCGAGCTTCCGGTAAAGGCTGGAGAGGCTCATGCCGAGGGCCTTCGCGGCTTCCTTCTTGTCGCCGAGGAGCGAGGCGAGGACGGCAAGGATATGGTTTCGCGAGAACGCTTTGACGGCGTCGTCGAGCTTGACGTTGCCTTCCGCCGGTCCGGTGGCATCGCGGAACAACGCAGGCAGGTCCTCGACGTCGATGCGTTCGGGGTTCCGGCTGAGGATGATGGCGCGCTCGATGATGTTCTCGAGCTCCCGAACGTTCCCCGGCCAGCCGTATTGCATCAGGCGGCGACAGGCGTCGTTGGTCAGGTTCCGCATCGGCTTGCCCATGCTGCTCGTGAACTTCTCGACGAAGTGGCGCGCCAGCAGGGGAATGTCGTCCGCCCGCTCGCGGAGGCTAGGCATCTTCACTTCCACGACGTTGATCCGGTAGAAGAGATCCTGGCGGAAGGCGCCGCCCGCGACGTCGGCCGCGAGGTCGCGATTGGTCGCCGCGACGACGCGGAGGTTGACCTTGATCGGCTTGGTATCGCCGACGGGGACGATCTCGCGTTCCTGAAGGGCGCGCAGGAGCTTGACCTGCAGGTTCTTAGGCATCTCGCCGATCTCGTCCAGAAAGAGCGTGCCGTCGTTGGCCACGGCGAACAGGCCAGGCTTGTCGGCGATGGCGCCCGTGAAGGCGCCCTTCTTGTGGCCGAAGAGCTCGCTCTCGAGCAGGTTCTCAGGCAGGGCGCCGCAGTTGATCGCGACGAACTTCTTGCCCGCCTGGGCGCTTTGCGCGTGGATTTGGCGGGCGACGACTTCCTTGCCCGTGCCGCTCTCGCCGGTGATCAGCACCGTGCCGCGGGATTCCGCCACCTGCTCGATCAGGCGGCGGATCTCCTGCATCGGCCTCGATTCGCCGAGGAGCTTGCTCGCTCCCGACTCTCTCTTGGTCATCTCGCTGCGAAGGAAGTTCACTTCGAGCTGGAGCTCTCTCCGGTCCCGGATGATGCTGAGGCGGCGGAGCAGGGCGTCGACGTTCAACGGCTTGAGGAGGTAGTCGAGCACGCCGACGCGCATCGCCTCGATGACGCTGTTGACGTCCGCGTAGGCCGTCATGATCATCACGGGCGACTGCGGGCAGTACTCGGACGCCTTCCGCGCGACGTCGATGCCGGAGCCGCCGGGAATCCTGAAGTCGGTCAGCACGACATCGACCGACTGACCCTTCAGGATCTCGACCGCCGACGCGACGTCCTGCGCCATCAGCACGTTGTACGACTGGTCGGACAGAATGGAAGCGAGCGTCTCCCTTTGGAGGCGTTCGTCGTCGACGACCAGCACGGACAAGGCTCGCATCATCTTCGAATCATATGTGTAATTGTCCGCCCGTGACCATGCTGATTTTAAATATGGTGAGCACGGTCGCGGTCATCCATCGGTACGTCGTCCCGCTGATCGCTTAACGGCGACGGAACTCTTCGAAATAGCGGTGCGCCCCGCCGATCGCGAGCGACGCGTAAAAGCCGTCCTGGTCGTAGCCAAGCTGGGTGACCATGGCGCGAATGTGCTGCCAGAGCACTTCTTCCGAAAGGCCGAGCAGATACGGGGCCTGCGGAGAAATGAAGCCGGTGACGGCCGTCGCCGGCTCTTCGTCGCCCGGGATCATGACGAAGCTGAGCTCGCCGATGTCTTCCTTGGTCGGCTCGCCGTCGCGCATGATGCCGCGCACGGTCCAGATCTCCGCTTGCTCCGAGAAGACCATGCGGAAGCTCAGCGCCACGGCGATGATTTCCTGCGTTGGTCCGGTGGGGCGCTCGCCCTGGCCTTCCTTGTTCTGGTTCAAGGCCTTGAGGTTGACGGCGCGAATCCGGGGGTTGCTACGGCGATCCATACTATATATATCCTCGGTCAATCGTGACGGGGCCGCATTCAACGCCCGAAGCCGCCGTGGCGCAACCATTCGTTGCTAAGAAACTGGAAATGCTGCTCAAAGATCTCACCACGAACGACCTCCAAACCAGCGCGGAAGCCCTGGGAGTGACGCCCCGGCTGGCCCGGCGGCTGCAGTCGCTCGTGACCAAGCGGCAGGTCCTGGAGCTCCCGGACTCCCTCGAGGGAGTGTCCAAGGTGACCTGGGCGAAGATCCGGGCCGGCACCAGCATTCCGCACCTCAGGACCGTCGAAAAGGCGGTGTCGCCGACCGACGGCTTCGCCAAGTACCTCTTCAAGGGCGACGGCGAGCAGGTCTTCGAGGCGGTGCGCATCCCGTTGATGCACCGGCCCGGCGACGAAAAATACATCGTCTGCGTCAGCTCGCAAGTGGGCTGCGCCGCCGGGTGCGCCTTTTGCGAAACGGGGAAGCTCGGCTTCAAGAGGAACCTCGCGACCTGGGAGATCGTCGACCAGGTGGTGAAGATCCAGGCGGACTCCGACTACCGGGTCGGCGGCGTCGTTTTCATGGGAATGGGCGAGCCGTTCCTGAATTACTCGCGCGTGATGCGTGCCGCGGAAATCCTGTCGGATCCGAGCGGGATGGCGATCGACGGCAAGGCGATTTCGATCTCGACGGTCGGCATCGTGCCGATGATCCGGCGGTTCACCCAGGAAAAGCGTCCCTATCGCCTGATCACTTCCGTGCACGCGACGGGCGCGCTCCGCGACCAACTGGTGCCGATGAATACGCTGCACAAGCTCCCCGAAATCATCGACGCGCTCCGCGAGTTCCAGGACGCCAACGGCAAACGCGTACTGCTCGCGTGGACGATGATGGCGGGCGTGAACATGGGCCGGGAGCAGATCCTGGAATTGGCGTCCCTGACGAAGGGCCTCAAAATCCTCCTGGACCTGATCCCGGTCAACGACCCCACCGGGACTTATAGGCCCCCGAACGACGCCGAGTTGAACGAGTTTCTCGATATGTTACGGGCAGATCTGGCCTGTCCCATCGTCCGTCGTTACAGCGGCGGCAAGGACATTCACGGGGCCTGCGGAA